>JAKBPM010000077.1 GCA_021829515.1 Nitrospirota bacterium
ACATCACTCTGTTTCCGGAGAGATTCCATCAGGGAGTCGATGGTATCCCCCGGGATGCCGAAGATCTCTCGAACACCCCGTTCTGCCAGAAACTCAACGATACGGTCGCTTACTGTCCTGGACAATGTACCCTCCTTATTTTTTTATGCGAAGGAAGGAGACTTTCAGGAGAAAGTCCCTTTTCTCTCAAGCGATAACGGTAACCTCTGACTGATCGGAATCCGAACCCATCACCTTAACGGTACTCCATGCCGAACTTTCGTCAAGGGTCAGAAAAAGCACACCCGGCTTTTATTTTTAGATTTTAGATTATTGACAGAAAATGATTAATATCTTTGCACCCGTGTTTTAGGCACTCAAGATGTGCGGGACAGGCGCTCTGCACCGCCCCGAAAGGGCAGACTTCCGATCGGTCAATTGTCGCGAGCAATCTAAAATTAGAACACATGGGGGCTGGAGTTGAAGAAATCCGGCAGGTTCCTTTATGGTGGATCAGGGAGGGTAGGGGAGAAAGGGGGATCCCTTCATGTCGAAAGACTGGTGGTGCTCCTTCGGTCATTCCTGATCCCCAAAAAACTCCGGAAAAACTGGACAATAGGTCCACGGACAGATGTCGATGTTTCCGGACGACATGAAAACCGTCTTACAACCCCGCCAGGAAAATGCTTCCTCTCATTATCCTCCCGACGATTCGAGACACTCAGGGCAAAAATTTCGCAAAGTCTCGATGTCCAGGGCCGCCTGTCATCAGAGCTGTTTTCATTTGTCCCTGGCAAACCATTGACCACAGAAGCTGAAGCTGGTTGAGCTCATCTTGTCGCCCGACAAACGGGAAATCTTCTTTGGGGGAGGCGATGCCAGGCGATTGATAGCCCGGATCATCCCGTTCCCCCATGATGAAGAAGAATTCGGTTCGGGAGGGGTATTGGGAAAGGGTTTGAAAGTATCGGAGTGTTTTGTCCGGAAATAGGGAGAAACAAGAGCGTGGGTCTCCCGGGTCATGGTGATTTCTCCATGGATGGCAGAATAAGAGAGGCTCATGGCTGTTCAGGTGAGTTCAGTGCCTGTCCGCTATGGATGCCCATGCGAATGATCAGGGCTAATCATTTACCTACTTGCCAAAATATGGAAAGTAGGTTAGTGTTTGTGCATGGAGAAACGAACCCCGCACTGCAATCTGACGATAGTCAAATCTTCGGTCAAAGCTGGCAAGGTGCGCACCACATACTCAGCGGAGGTCGGGGCAGCTCAGATGGGACTTGGGTTTTCTGACATGCTGGCCATAGTGCTGGCACTCGAACCAGCGGATTTCTACAAAAGCATGACCACGAACGCCGATCACAAGGTTTGGCAGGATGTGTACCGCCCGAGCACCCAGGCGGGCGATGTTTATCTGAAGCTGACGGTCATTGGCGATGTGTTAATTGTGTCCTTCAAGGAGCTATGAATATGCAGTGTCCTGTTTGTGGCGAGGCGGAATTGATCCATGACACCCGCGACTTGCTCTACACCTACAAGGGTGAAAACACCACCATTTCAGCGGTGACAGGCGATTTCTGTCCGTCTTGCGGCGAGGCCATTCTTGACCTCGTGGAATCGACCCGCACCAGTGAATTGATGCTGCAATTCAACAAGCAAGTGAATGCCGCCTATGTCGATCCTGACTACATCGCCAAAGTCAGAAAGAAACTCGCTCTAGATCAGCGCGAAGCCGCCGAAATATTCGGCGGTGGCATCAACGCCTTCTCGCGTTATGAGAACGGCAGGACCAAGCCGCCCTTGGCCTTGGTGAAGTTGCTCAAGGTGCTTGAACGTCATCCCGATCTGATCAGCGAGGTCAGGAACGCCTAACCTCGCTGATCGAAACTCTCCTTGCGCGGATCGAGAACGGTTTTCGAGAACACTTCAAGCTCTCCTTTGCCTGGCGTAGCCGACTCTCATGAAGCCTGCTCGCAGAACGTTTTTTGTCAGACAGCCCTCGAGCAATTCCTTCTCATCCCCCAGGGATCCCGTCTTGTCGGGAAATACGATTCGAAGCTTTCGGTCGGACAAACGAGGGTTCTGATGGCCTGGGAGAGGATCATCTTCCAGGCCGGCCGTTCGATCGATCGATCGATCTTTCCGGGATGGAGGGTGTCGATCTGGAAGGATATGCCGGATTTCACGATCTCGTCGATAACCACTAGCTCCAAAAAATTCACTCCTATGCTTTTTTTGACCTGCGGAATATCAAATCCAATAACGCCATACTTGTCCAAACCGGCCTTCTTTGGGAATCCTTGCCTTCCCGGCCCTGTCGTACTTCTGATCGCCTGGTGTGGCTCATGACCCCATTAATATGGAAATCAAGAAGCAGCCCAGCAATTCAAAATTTGAGAATCCCTTCTCTCCAAACGATCTTCACCCCATTTTCATCGTTTTCCCGACTTTTTCTCATATCTCCTCAAACGGCGGGGGAATCCTGTCTTCCCCGAATTCTCTTCCGAGACTATCCCTGCACAGTTTTTATCCCGGAATCCCTTGCTCAGTCCTCTTTTTCTCCCTCTCCGAGAACCTCCGTCCTTCCTCATCTCTTGGGAGGGAAGGGGTGCTCAAATTTTGAATTGCTGGTGATAGCATGTTTTATCAACTACCCACCACTAAGCTTTTGCTGTAGTGGGGGGTTGGAAGTTCAAGCATTCAATTCAGACTGCGATAGGCGGGTTGATTTTCGCCTTTTGAGCAATGTTTAACGCGGCATTGAGATCCGCATTCATGGTGTGGTCGCATTTTTGACAGGAGAAACGGGCTTGAGA
>JAKBPM010000023.1 GCA_021829515.1 Nitrospirota bacterium
CAGGTCGGCATGAAAAAAACGCAGCAACCCCTCCCCGTTCAAAACAACCATGAAAGTGACCGCACCCTGTATTTTCAGGATATACCCAAGTCCTCTCCTGATAAACCGGACCATTTGCTCCTTGGCTTCCAAAATCTCAAAGAATGGACGTTTTCCCTCAAGAAGTACAAAAACATGACGGTATCGCTCATAAAACCCTGTTTCAAAATAAAAGACAAAAAGTGCCAGAGTAGGAATAACCGTCAACAGTGCAAAAAACATCCCGATATCGTAAATGCGGTTGATATGGATAAATCCGGATACCTTGTCGGAACCGGGAGCATACCAGTAAATAATTTTATCGATCCAGATTCCCAGCGTCATGACAAACCCAAGCAGGACAAGACTCGTCTTATGTCTTAAAAATCGGACAAAAGTCCGGTTCCAGAATATTTTTCCAGGAAATTCGACAAAGATACGGGCAGCAAGCAGGGTCACGATCAGCCCCTGTCCCATGAGGTAACCCAAAAGAGCTCCTGAAACAGCCCCATAACGGGCGCCGAGAAGCGTTCCAAAAACGCTTGCCAGGGAACCAGCAAAAAAGGCAAAACCCACTGCGCCATAATCATGGAGAGTGGAAACAAGAGCTGTTGTCACCCATAAAAGCATGAGAACAATCATCAAATTGAAGCTTGCAAGTCTGACAGCGTTAGGAAGGTCAAGGGAAAAGACCATCAACCCGGCGATTGGGATACCAAAAAGAAGCGTGACCCCGATGACCGTCAAATAGATCGAGCGGTTGTCCGAAAACTTCATTTCAAAGAATCTGTCTGCAATAAATCGGGTCGCAGGAAGCTGGATCAATGAGACAAGAATCAATGTTCCGGCAAAAGAAAATGTGACGAGGGAGCGAAAAAGAAGATAGTCGCGGACACGGCTGAAATAACCCATACTCGAATAGCTGACGATCAAAAGGCCAACCGTCGTCAGGACCCATGGACCGGCCGCAACGATGGCCGAAAGGATAAATCCCGAAACAATGGACGAAAGGTCTTCACGATTCGAAAGCTTTCGAAGAGCAAATCCGATACCGGCCATCAGCGGAGCCCCTCACGGTAAATCGTCCGATATGCATCAAAAAGAAGTTCTTCCCGATAAAATCGCTCCATTCTCAGTCGGGCCGACTGCCCCATTCTTTTCCTCAGAGCTTCATCTTTTAAAATCCTGAGCATCGCCAGAGCCGTTTCGTCAGGATTCCCGACGGAAGTCACAATTCCTCCCGGACCAAGGGCTATATCCTCCCGTGTCCGTCCATTGATCAATTCGTCACAAGCCCCGACACGGGTCGTGACAGAGGGAATGCCAAAAACAGCTCCCTCCATTACCACCAGAGGTTGTGCCTCCGAAAGAGATGTCAAGACAAGAAGGTCGATCTTCGGGAGGTAGTCAGAAACAAGAACAGATCCGGTAAAACGGAGACTCTCCTCCATCCCGAGAATCGAGACAAGGTCCTGACATTCCGTCACGTACTCGGGATCCTGATTCAAGGGGCCCATGATCAGAAAAAGAACATCGGGAAGCTGATCCCTGACGATGCGGCAAGCCTGGATGAATGTCTTAATATCTTTGATCGGCACAACCCGTCCAATCAGGGCCACAGACAATGGACCATCCATGTCGGATCGGCCGGAAATCCCTTCCTGACTTTCCGGAATCCGGATCCCGTTGGGAATCACCCTTGTCTTCTCCACAGGAGCTCCGTCTCGGACCTGGATTCTCCGGTTTCCCTCAAACAGGGTGATAATATGGTCCGAATAATGATAGACGATCCGGCCAAGCTGCTCGAAAATACGCATCCAGAAACCCTTGACCGATGTATTGATCGGACGGATTGTCATGTCGTCACGGGCATTTCCGCTTCCGATCCACTGGGCCAGGGCGATCTCGATCTTGCGCTCCCTTGTATAGAGTCCATGCTCGGTCAATATCAGAGGTCTTTGACTCGTCAGCTTTCCCATGACACCCAGGATCCCGGCATAACCGGAAGCCAGGGAATGATAAAGACGCGCCTCTGGAACCGGACTTGCCAGAAGGGAGAAAAGGGGAAGATGGGTCGTTCTCCACATCCAGAAAAAATCAATGAACGACTCCTGGGCGAACTGCTCCTTGTAAAACTTCTGGATCAACTCCCAGGCTTGCCTCCCTGAAGAAAGAGCGGAGAAAAGCTTGGGAGACAGCCCCATCCCGGAAAAAATCCCGAAAAGGCTCTCAAACGCTTCAGGCGATCCGGAAAGAAGATCCCGGTGGAAGCTTTCGATGACATCCAAAAGCTCACGTTCTTCATTTTCATCAAGCCTCTCGAGGCGGGAATTTTCCGATATTCCTTGCCCCAATGTCAGGTTGGTCACACCGATCACATTCTCCGGACGAGGGAAGAGCCACGGTCCGGGATCCTTCTCCGCAATCAGGCAATGGAGATGGAAGGAGAACTCCGGGAGACTCGTAATGAGCTGATGGGTCCAGGAAGAGACACCTCCCGTCACATAAGGGTAGGTACCCTCAAGAATAAGACAGACATCAGCAATGTGTTGATTTTTGGAATCAGTCACCACCATTGGCTCATCCACTTTCCTCAGACGCTGACATCCAGAGATCGAGGTAATCCGGATGGATCCCATCTTCAAGGAGAACACTGGAAAGACGGATATCGGACTTAAGCTCCGAGAACCTTCCATCCTGATAAAGTCTCATCCATTCAAGAAGCTTGATCTCTTTTTCCCTCCCTGATACCCGGATCCGATCCATCACCAGTCTCTCGACTTCAATGTCTTCATGGGCAATCGCCTGAGATCCGATCGACAGAAGCTCTTCGGACGAGAACGATTCATTTGCCTTCAGTGCGTTCAGGTATGATGAAAGCCCTTTCCGGATCAATACCTGTGTGAGTTTCAGCCCGACAAGACCGGACATGGCATAATCAAAATAGGCTTTTCCAATTTGAGCGTATGAGACTTCTTCCCTGGACATCCGTTCCAGGACATGAATCGACTCCTGATAGGACTTTTCAAGTCTTGTCAGAACGGTTGTGGCAAACAGGCGCACCTCCTCGTCCGGATCATTCCATGCCCCCTTCAGGATACGAATTGCCCGTGGAGACGAGCCCTCCGAGGAAAGTCGGTCAATAAGCGCCTGTTTCAGGGAAACGTCGCCCCACTTCAGAATATCTCCGGCAGACACAATTTTCCGGTCCTCCAGAAGGATCTCCTCAAGCGACACATACGTCAGACGTGTCATCTTGCCCGGAGGGTTGAAAATCGCATTCAGGGTAGGATCATCCGACAGGTAGTTCTGCTGACGGGAGAATCGGAAAGCCAGAGCCCCTGCACAGCCCAGAAGAGGTCCTGAAACGGGAAGGACAAAGGGAATCGCAAGGTATAGCCATCGTATGGAGGGCGGAGCCCAGAAAAATCCGCTACACCACAGGACAGAGTCCGCAAGGACCCACAGCAGCAATCTTTTCCCCGAAAGGGATCCCATCAGCAGATACAGGATTGCGACAGCAACAACGGCCGACAGAACCATCACCCCGTAAAACATCAGATACCGAAACCCGTCCTGACGAAAAGAGCCTTCCATGAGGTCTGATCCTTTTCCTCCCCTCCCCTTAATGGTCAAGACGGTCACTCCAGCCGATGGCCTGCAGCAACTCATCAAGAGTTGCCCAGTCCCCGGGAAAGTCTTTCGGAGAGAACGATCCGGCTTTCACCTCAAAACTCCCGCGCTTGAGCCTTGGAATATCCGTTTCTCCCCATACGCTGGAAACGGCATTCTGGACAGCCTCAAGGAAATCCCTGCCTGCCCTGGGGATAAGAATCCACATCGAGTTGCCTTCGAGAGGCGTCCCGATGACCGCATTCAGGGGCAAAAGGGGGTTCCCGTCGAGACTTTTAATGGTTCCAAGCGCCTTTCCGAAAGAGACAACATCCTCCCATGAAGGAGCCGTAAAGCGGACGCGGAGAATGCCAATGCTTTCACCTTCCTTGCCTGCCACCGATTTTTCCCTTTGAAGCTCCATTAAAAAACCTTGCCCGCTGGTAAATCCGGTTGACGGATCCCTGAGGTATACCGAATCAAGACGGGTCATCAATGAACGATACAGATCCTTATCACTTTCATCGTACGATTTGGCGGGAAGATAAGTGCGGGAACACACTTCCGGCTTTACGCCATGGAGAAGGGGGAATGATGGCAAAAGATCATCCCAAAGACCAAGAAATTTTTTCTGGACAACCTGGGCTCCGTCGGCAGCCGTGTGCGGAAGACAGAGGCAGACCTCCGTTCCCGAACCAGTCAGTCCGGAAAAATCGACATCCCTGAGAAGGCGTTTGACAATCTCGCGGACGGCCGCAAGAGCAGACCGATAGTCGATTTTCCCCTCCGTTTCCGACAGGAAAGAAATCTCCAGAAGAGAGAGTGGGGCATGGTACCGGTGAGATTTGTTCAACTCTTCAGAAGCTCTTCTGGCAAAAAAAACCGGTCGGAGAAAACCCGTCACCTCATCGATCGAAATGCTTTCCCTTGTTTTCTGGTGGGACTCAAGAAATTCAAGCCGGGCACTGGCACGATCAACGATCATCCGCATCATCTGGAAAAAATCGGGCGTCAGCTTCTCAAACGGAGCATGCCATATGACCAACAGGAATGCGACACGATATTCATCCGACAAAACGGGATAAATGCACAAAGGGCGAACCACTTTTCCCGAAGGAAGGGCCAACTCCGGAAGAACGCCGTTTTCGCGGACCGTCATTGCCCTCCGGCTCTCATGGACCTTCATGAACGGGAAATATTTCTTGTCGATCCGGTCAGGAAGATCAAAAATGCCTGCAGATGCTTCAAGAAAAAAGTGATCCCGATCCCGGCGATAGAGTCCTACGGAATCGGCTCCGACAAAGGAAATGCAAAGAGAAAGAAGTGTTGGGGAGATACTGTCGATCTCGTCTTTTTCAAGGGAACGAAAAACATCAAAAAGGTCTGACGCCAGGTTGGGGTCGAGAAAAATCCTTTTTTCCAGTTCCCTCTTTGCTTTTATCAGAATATCGACCTGAAGGGACGCCGTCTTCGCCGCATCCTTTTCCTTGATGAACTGTTCCTCAAGTTCGGCATAACGCCTTGAATCACTATCCTTGAGCTCCCCAACAATCATCCCTGAAAACAGGAAGGCTGAAGGCCAGAGGAAAGAAAAACCCTCTGGCATCAGACTATCCCAATGATCCTGCCAGAGAAGGAGGATATAGTAATCAAGACTCCCCAGAAGTCCTGAGACAACTCCCGGCAGGAATCCGTATCTGGCTGCAATCAGGAGGATCAAAGGAAGAAATGGGTGGAAACGTGGAAGAAGAAGGGATGAAACACCGTAAAAATTCAGAAAAAAACCGGTCAGGAGCAAAATCCCCCCCAGAGCCTCCAGATAAGGAAGCCACCAGGCGTGCTTCTGCCTTTCCCAAAAACTCATGGGATAGGTGTTCCGGGGAGAATCGGGGCAGACAGTGTCCAGTCCGACATATAGTGGAGAAGACCATCCCTTCGGGCCATCTCCCCGCAGCGTTGGGAAAACGTCCGGCGGGAGGGGTCTTCATAGTCCAGGGCCAGAACAACAAGGGCAGGATTCGTTTTTTTGGCCTGCCCGATCTCTTCCAGAAAAGAACGCCTTTCCCTTTCCGGAACCAAAACATACGTTTTTGTTGCCTCGTCAAAACGTGAACAGAAGTCTTCGTAGAGAACCCCAGAAATCATGGGCGCCAGCAAGGGAAGAATCTCAAATCCCCTGTTGACGACAATCCGGATCCCCGGGTATGAAGCATGGACCGTTTCGATAAAACTCTTGATCGACGTTCGGATCCCCTTCCCTTTCCCGGGATGCTGCTCACGATACTCAAGAGGTGAATCGAGCGTATCAAAAAAAATTCCGCCGAACCCAGCCATGACATCACGATCGACCTGCCTTAAAAGCGCCTGACGCACAGACTCCTTCCGGATATCAGAGACCCTTGAATTCCAGAAAGAGTTCTTTGACAAGGTGACGCGGGAAAGCTCGCCCGGAATGGCTGAAAGCTCCTTTCCAATCGTGCTTTCAGAATCAATTTCCCCCAGGGAGATATAAGCAAAATAGACGGTTTTCCCAGGCGAGAGCGGCCGATAGGAATCCTGCACAATAGCCCAGTCAATCCGGGAAAGGGGTTGAGGGGACTTTCCGTAATAAACGACAAAGTTTTCTGGCGCGGTTGAGCGCACCGGCGAGACAACCGGAGCGATTTCCCGCTGGCAGGAGGCCATCAGCAGAGCAAGCCCTCCCGCACAAAAAAGTTGGGCAACGAACCATCGCCTACTTGCTGACAAAACGTTCAACCTCCCGACGAATCAGCTTTCCCGAAAGGGATGTCAGCGTCTCCCTGCATCCCAAAAAGCATGACCCCACACCTGATGTCCGAACCGCCCAGAGAACCTTTCCGCTGGAAAGGTCGGTCATCATCCAGGTCATTCCGACAACAGGTTCGCTTTCAAGCTCTGACCGGTATCCATACTCAATGACCGAACCTGAAAGAAGAGTGTCGACTCCCATCGACCTGAGCCTGTCCCTGAGTCCTGGAGGAACATTGATCGCGGATATCCCCGCAGTAACGGGAAACGGAAGTGAATCAGAGGGGATCACTCTCAACTGGTTTTGACGGATCAGGGAAGATGTCAGGATGGTCGTCACCGATTTTCCCGCGTCAGGCGTTGTCGTCAGATTGGAAAATGGCAGAATGAGAACCGACATCGGAGCGCTCAAAACGGGAATATGTCCGGACTGGTTCCCGGAGGTGGAAGAGCACCCCGCCTCTCCAAGGAGCATAAAAAAAGAGATGCCAAGAAAGAATCTCCTGGACAAGACGAATACCCTTCCTAAAACCACAGACTGAACCCCCATACAACCTCCTCGGATGCACCATTGTAAAGAACCGACTGATTGAAGTAATCCCCACTTGCGAAACCTTCAAGATGAGTTGAAAAACGGTAGGAAAGCCCGGCACCACCCTCGTAGGCGGGAGTGTGGGAGTAAATATCCTCATACCCTCCGACCTGCATGTTGAGATTTAGGCGATTATGAATCTGATGCTGAAAAACCAGTGCTGAGAAAAAAAACTGCTGCCTCTCCAGGATAGGAACCAGCGCGGCAACCGCCTGAGACGGACTCATCATGCTCCAGTCCTCATATCCAGACAGCAAATCGAGCTGGGGATCTGTATCAATGACCCAGTCCATCATTCCCATTGTATTGTGAAGCGAACCAAACGGAACCGTTCCATTGTCAAGGGTATAGTCAAAAAGCCAGCTCTCAGCCACAAAAGAGAGACCGGGCAGGGCATTCCATGTGACCTGGGCCATATATCCGCTCTGAAGACCGTCTCTTACGATTGACTGACCGAAATCTCCCCATATCATATTGTCAAATCCCTGAACATCAATGGCAACAGAAGACTTTTGACCGCTGAGATGGATATAGAAACCGGGAGAACCGCCCAGTCTGGTGTCTCCAGCCTCTCCGGTGACCTGCCAGCCGGGAGATGGCGTCCATCTGATCCCAGCATAGGAAAAATCATTTGTCCCCCAGCCCGCCGCCGAGCCCACACCAAGATACTCGGTCCGACCGGCAAAATAATTGATATTGGCATACAGGGGAGTCTCGACCTTGGTATCAAATATATAGGAAGCCCCGTCCTGATATTCGATCATGAAATTCTGGTTTTTGACACTCCAGTCATTCATGTCGTAAAGAGACAGGAGCCCACCGCTCACACGGGGAGCCTGTGTTTCTCCCTGTGAAAAGATATGGGAGTCGAAAGACTCCTCATCGTCCAAAACTCCTATGATCCGATACGAGTCGACAAGATCGTTCCAGATGACCCTGTCTCCAGGATATTGTCTGTACAAGCGCCAGAAAAGCCGCTGGGAAGCCCCGGGATCACCCTCCTTCTGAAGCAGTTCACCTTTGTAGATCAGGAAATCCTTGTCATCAGGATGCGTTGAAAGCCAACGGTCCAGGTAGGCAATCCCCTTCCCCGGTGATCCAAGCCTTGCAAGAAGCTTGGCTGCCCAATAGAACCCTTCCCTGTCTCCTGGAAACAGCTGAAGATACCGAAGCGTTTCCCGATAGGCGGCCCGATGATGCCCCAATGCATTTTCAATCTTGATCCTGTAAAGGAGTCTTTCTTTTTTCTTTTCAGGTTGTTCCGGTGTAGCCTCAACCGAATAGGAGGCGGGCATGGGATATCCGCTTGGGTCGCTCGACCCGGCGTTCACCTTCTTAAGACTTCCGGGAGCTTCATTGATCCGGTTCAGAAGCTTCCAGGACAGCCGGTACATTTTCCTTGCCATCCGGTTGTCGCCCAGTTCACGAAAAGCCTGGCCCATATGATAGAAAACACGATAATCCAGAATACCCGCCTTCGTGGCCCGCTGATAATACCCGATTGCCGACCTGAACTTTCCATGATAGTAGGCATGGTCTCCCAGAAACAGGAGAGCACTGGCATTATCTGGCTGAAGGTTCAGGAGGTGGCGATAATAAACAAGGATCTGACGATTCTCCCCCGCCCATATCCTGTGTTTGAGCAACAGGGCAAAACCTTCCGGATCGGATGGGAGCATATCGACAAGCTCCTTGTCATAGAGAAGGGCGATGGCAGTCTGGTCGGCCTCAATAAACCAGTCAGAGGCCTGAAAGAGAAGAGCACGGTTCGCTGGATAGGCCGAAACGACCTGATTAATGGACTTTTCAGCCATAGCATACTCTTTGTTCCAGATCAGGACACGGGCAAGCTCCAAACTCATCGTGGCAGAAAGTTCAGGATAGCGGCCAAGGACATGGACAAAATGCTGGAGTCCATCCTTATCTTTATGAGAGCTGTCCTGAAAAAGGCCAAAAAGGGCAAACTGGTCGTTTCTGAAGTCCCCTTTGCCGTCTGAACTTGCAAGCCGAAAATAAATCCCCTTCAGGGTCTCAATCTCCCCGGCATCCCGGAAATAAGGAATGGAACGGCGAATCATTGCCCGATTGTCCGTGGCAAGCCCTCTGGCAAGAATCACAGCACCAGCCATCTTTTCTTTTCCCTGGTCAAGGTCGTTGCCGGCCAGATCGGAACGAAGGACGTCCAGGTCAGGGTTCAGGGATATGGCCTGTTTCAAGAGTGCCCCTTTAAGGGGAAGGTTCTTGTGGTTTTCTGCATTTTGCCATGCCAGCCTCAAGTCAGGCAGCGAAGGGCCGGGGGGTTGTCCAAGCCAGGTCAGAAGGTCTTTCTGTGCCTCCCCGTCCAGATGGTATCGAAGATCAAGATCGAGGAGGCGGACATGAAAGAGCTCCTCTGGAAGAGGCAGGTTGATCTGCCTCTTCTGCATCAGCATCCGCGTTCGCTCATACCACCCCATCTTGTCCGACAACCAGACCGCATCCTCCCAGTTTTCCTTGTTTTTTGGATCCCTGTCCACAAGATTTTCAAAAATTGAAAGGGCATATCCATCGTATTTCTTCTTCAGAAAATACCAGGCAGCTGATGCCAGAACCCCGTTATCGGCAATATCAACAGCAGACTGACGGTAAAGAAGGTATGCATCCACCGGACGATTCAGGTGAAAAAGGGACCTGATAGCCGGCATCAGGGCTTTATCAACTCCGGAATGAAGCGATTTCAGGCGGTCCATCATTCTGATCGCCTCGGCATATCGGCCCCTTCTATAAGCAAGATTCATCCGGAGCTGAAGATAGTCAATCCTTTTTGGAAATTTTTTGGTCAGCCTCCTGAGGGTCCTTGCGGTATCCCCGATATTGCCCGTCTGGGAGTCATAAATCAGAATCGTCTTCCAGTAATCCATATCCCTGGCGTGGCTATCGGCAAGCCGGTGAAGGATTTCAAGTGCTGACCCGGGAAGGTCCATCAGGTCATAGGATTTTGCAAGATTGACCATGTCCCCGAGAGGAAGCTTTTTCTTCTGAAGCAGAATATGAAGCTGGACTGCAGCCTTGCCGGGCTGGTATTGATCAAGGTACAGCCTGGCAAGTTCCAGGCGATCCCGATATTCACCCGGATTCTCTTCGACAAGACGTTCGAGATATCTGGTGGCTTTTTTCGGATAGCCCTGAAGGGCAGAAACCCTCGCCGCATCTCTGAGTGCCCATACCGGAGGCTTTTGCGCCATCAGGGCAGGCTTCAAAAGTTGTGAGGCATAGTCATAGTTCCCCGATCTGATCGCAAGCCCAACATATTCAGCCCGGGTTGGGATCAGAAAAAGAGAAAAGGCATAGAAGAGAGTTGCTGTCAGAAGAATCCATACCGATCGAATGTTCAGCGAATCAACCCTGCACTAGTCAAGCATGAAAAAGCTCCATGGCCGGATGCTATCATGAGCAACAGAAAATGAAATACTAAAATCCGCGCTCCACCGAAATCACCAGCATTGTGATCAGCGCATCCATCTACTGACTTTCCTGCCGATCAAAATACGTGCAAATTCGCACACATTTTTTCAAAAGACAACCGAAAATAACAAACCAAATCGTTAAATAATATCGCAAAAAATAAACTGGCACAAAAAATGCTTCCTACCTGACAATCAATTTCTTCATCTGAAGCTCAACAGACAGTTACCACCGACAGGATAAAAAGATCCCAAAACATATTACGGAGACTCTCATGACCTTAAATGAAGACATCATCACATCAGCACTGATGCTCATTGCCCCATGGCCTCTCCTGGGCGTGGGAACACTTCTCGGCATCAGGGCCAACAATCACAAGTCCCTGATCAAAAAAGCATCTTTGGCCTCTGCCATATTTGCACTCGTGACATCGCTTCTCGCAGCCCTGTCCTACACCATGACGAACCATGCTCCGGCAACATTTCTCTCAATCGGTCTTCCGGGGAATATGGGCAATTTTTCAATTGACACATCCGTGACCCCACTGACAATCATCATGCTTGTTCTGGTCGCATTTGTCGGAACGATTGTTTCCCGATATTCGTTCAGATACATGGACGGTGACCGGAATGAGGGAGTTTTCCACCGATGGCTTTCCCTGACACTGGGATCCTTTTTTACGCTGATCGCAGTCGGAAACATCTGGGCGTTTTTGGTGTCCTGGGTTGCGACAAGCCTGTTTTTACACAATCTTCTGACCTTTTACAAGGAAAGACCTATTGCCCTCATGGCGGCCGGGAAAAAATATCTTTTCAGTCGCATCTCGGACCTGACGCTTCTGATCGCGTTCATACTGATCGTTCAAACCATCCATGCAACGGAGTTCTCGGCCATCAAAATCGCCCTTCTTAACCTGCAGGGGCCCTTGCCCGGATCCTTGATTGCAGCGGGATACCTGATCGTCGCAAGCGCTATTTTCAAAAGCGCACAGTTTCCTTTTCACGGATGGCTGATTCAGGTCATGGAGGCACCGACACCCGTTTCAGCACTTCTCCATGCCGGAATTATCTACACAGGTGCATTTCTATTGCTTCGGATGAGCCCCTTGCTCTCCGTCGTCAGTGGAGGAAGAGACCTGCTGATTGTTTTTGGAGCGCTCACAATTCTCACAACGTCGCTCATGATGCTGACAGAAACCAACATCAAGGAATCTCTTGCCTATTCCACCTCAGCACAGATGGGTTTCATGCTGATGGAGTGCGGAATGGGGCTTTACAGCCTGGCAGTCATCCACATTCTCGGCCACTCCGTATACAAGGCCCATGCATTCCTGTCATCAGGTAGCGTGGTCGACCATTTCAGGACACCGTCACTCAAGCCAGAAGACACACGCCCGTCCGGACTGGAATTCATCCCGGGGCTCTTATTCGGGATTACCATGACACTAGTCATCGCCAAAGCTTTCGGGATGAGTTTCCGGGAACAGCCGGCACTTCTGACGATCGGAACCATTCTCTCCGTTGCCGTCAGTCAGCTGATGCTCCCCGCCATGAGAAGCAAACATCCCGGAAAGGGAATCCTGATTCTCTGGATTGCCGGAATAAGCACACTTGTCCTCTCCGGATATTTTGGCCTTCACCAGATTTTCAGCCAAATGCTTGGAAAAAGCCTTCCCAGCCCCAGGTTTCCGGAAGACACGCTGGAAGTTGTCCTGGGCTTCATGGTGTCCGCCACATTTCTCTTGATCTATATCCTGCAGGCCAGACTTGCCTCTCTTGGAGCCAGCCCCTTCTGGAATGCGATGTATGTGCATCTTTATAACGGACTGTATGTCGACATTGTTATCAACAGGCTGGTTCGCCGGCTTGGGTTTGAAAAATCGTCAAATGCCGCTGATGCCCCTGCACTCAATCATACAGAGGAGATCCTATGAACACTCAGGACAAGGAATATGACCTCAACCAAAAAATAGAGCTGGCCTGCCAGAAGGTTTCTCCATTGTGGCCTCTTAAAAATTTTGTAGCCGTCAATCCTTACTTTGGATTGAGGCATCTGCCCTTCGGAAAAGCCGGAGAGATCCTTCGAAAACTCACCGGAACAGGCCTTTTCATGCCCAGGGAATACTACCTTGAACAAATAAGAAAAGGAGAGATCTCCGATCAAAATCTGGAGAAAGCATTGTCCGAAATGAACCTTTCCCGGGATCTCCAGAAATTCAGGCAGCAAATAAAAGCTGTCCCTGAAGAAAAGATAAAACCGGTATCACTTCTGAGCGATATTCTCTCGGAGCTCGAAAAACAGGACTGGTCCGGATTTATTACGGAGCGCATCAGCCATTACTGCGCTTCCTATTTCGATGAAGGACAGGCTCTGTGGAAAAGCCCCTTTGCCCAAAAGTCACTTTACAGCGGCTGGATTCTCTTTTCCAGGTTCGATAAGAGTCCATGGCTGATGGGTCTTGGAAAAACCACCGCATGGATTGACAGCCTCCCGGATCATCCGGAAGACTGTATCAGATGGGCCCTGGAGGAACTTCATGTTCCTCCAGCGGCCGTTGATCACTACCTGCACAGAGCCATTCTCAGCATTTCGGGCTGGGCGTCATGGGCGCGTTATCTGGGATGGCAGGCAGAACTCAGAAAGGAGCAGGATGATTCCCTCAGATCCCTTCTTGCAATCAGGGTCGCCTGGGACGCAATTATCTTCAAGATCAAAATGTCCCAGGAGCTTGCCATCCGCTGGAAGTCTGCCCTTGAGGATTATCTCCCCGGGGCTCCTCTTCCTGAGCAGAAATTTGAAGCCGTGCTCCATAGAGCGCTTGAACTGGGCTACCAGCAACGTTTGACCAAAAGCATTCGATCCCCAAAAGCGTCGGATGACAAGGAGACTCGACCGGACTTACAGGCTATTTTCTGCATTGATGTTCGTTCAGAAATTTTCAGGAGAGCGCTTGAACAAGTTGTCCCAACGGCAGAAACACTGGGATTTGCCGGATTTTTTGGAGTTTTGGTCGAATACCTCCCGTTCGGAGCGAACAAAGCCAAAAACCATCTTCCAATCCTTTTCAACCCATCTTACCGGATCAGGGAGTTTCCGGAGGGGATCTCAGGCGAAGAGGTCGAAAAACTTCTCCATAAACGCCGTCTAAGAGCTGGCGCCTCAGATATCTGGAAAACATTCAAGACTTCTGCGTCATCCTGCTTTTCTTTCGTCGAGTCCATGGGACTGTTGTCCGCGGCGAAGCTTGTCGGGAATACGATGGGCTGGAGTCGACCCGTCTCCCATCCAGCAAAAAAAGGTTTAAAAGAGAATGAATTCAAACGAATGTCCCCCGTTCTGGGCAAACTTCAGGAATTTTCTGACGACGAAAATGGTCCTGAAACAGGAATTCCGGAATCCGACAGGGCCAACGTTGCCGAATTCATTCTCAGAAATATGGGACTCACCCGAAATTTCTCCCCGCTGGTTCTATTGGTAGGGCATGGAAGCACAACATCCAACAACCCCCAGGCAACCGGGCTTGATTGCGGAGCATGCGCCGGACAGACAGGAGAAGCCAGTGCCAGAATCGCCTCTTCCTTGTTGAATGATCCCTACACCCGGAAGAAACTTTCCGAGGAAAAGTCCATCACGATTCCCGATGACACATTTTTCCTTCCGGCGCTTCATGATACGACAACAGATGATGTTACTCTCTTTGACACCAGCATTCTCCCGGAATCCCGGAAAGAGGATCTTGTCCGCCTTGAAAACTGGCTTTTTCAGGCAGCCCAGGTCAGCAGACTTGAAAGAGCAACGCTTCTTGGAATCAAAGAGCTTTCCCCTGAAAAAATTTCGGAGGACCTCATCCGGCGATCCAGGGACTGGTCGGAGGTCAGACCCGAGTGGGGTCTTGCCGGAAACGCGGCTTTCATTGCAGCCCCCAGAAACAGGACGACAGGCGTCGGGCTTGCGGGAAGAACCTTTCTGCACAATTACACATGGCGAGACGACAAAGACTTCAAAACCCTCGAACTCATCATGAGCGCTCCAATGATCGTGGCAAACTGGATCAACATGCAATACTACGGATCAATGGTCGACAATCAATTGTTCGGAAGCGGAAACAAGGTTCTGCATAATGTTGTCGGAGGATCCATCGGAGTTCTTGAGGGCAATGGAGGAGACCTGCGTACAGGCCTTGCCATGCAGTCGCTTCATAACGGCGAGGAATGGATTCACGAACCCATTCGGCTTAATGTCATCATTGAAGCACCAAAGACTCCAATTGATGAGATCATTCAAAAACATGCTGTCGTCAGGGAGCTCATAGAAAATGAATGGCTCTATCTCTTCAACATGGATGACGATGGCAGGATTCATCAGAGACGGTCCAATGGCCAATGGGTCGAAGGGGACTAAATCTTGAAGGATCCATTCAACGATATGTGTTTCATCTTGTAATCATGCTGAAAGACTATGTCTGCCGGCTGGAACCAGGGCTCAAACATGTTGAAGTTTCTGGAAAAAAGTCCGGATGCGCTTACTTTCTCTACAATTGGGCCATGGAACTGAATCCAAGATCCTCCGATTCAAAAGAGAGCGGGAATGAAGCCGGCGTCTGTTCTCCACATGTCTGGCTTGAATTTTACGCGGGAACCAACGTTTGTTCCGGACATTGCGGAAGTCGTCAAAACGGTTAGACCACGACCGGACAAGACGTTGCATCCGTTCTGGACAAGAGCGCAAAAAACCGAAGTGGAGCCATTTTTAAACTGGCATTGCTCTATGAAAAGATTTCCAGAAAACAAAATGACTTTTTTAAGGGTCCGACCCGGTTGATGAAGTGCTTTGGAAGCCTGTGCTTCAAGGATCTGGGATATTCCGAAATGAACGCCTCGGGAAAAGGCAACAACATCCCTGCTGTTGGAGGATTCGAGGCAGTCTCATGGGTTGGGAGCACTCATCTGTCCAATACCTCATGATCGGGATATTCTGGTGCAAACACGATCAGGCGTTTCGCTTTTATGAAACAGGATGCATCCGGGGTGTACCGGAGGTAACTCTGGGAAGATGCCCCTCAACAAACGGAATCGACGAAATCCCCATGGGTGATCCTGGGAGTCCCGCTACAACCGTTCTCCGGTTGAGATGCGGGAAGGTGTCAAAAAATCTGTTTCGAAAGAAAACAGGTGACCTCTTCTCCCTGAATGTCCGCCGTTAAAACTGATCCGCGGAAAAGGAAGCTCAAATGAGCAAAAACAGAAAAACTCCAGAAGACCCAAGTGAATTGTGCGTTATTCCCCTGCCCAACTTCCCCCTTCCCCAGAAAGAACAATCACTTCCAGTCGGAATTTGCATATTCAACAACCAAAGGGACGTCATTTTCAAAACACCACTTTTTGAAAGCATGCTCAATGGCTTAAGAGTGGAAAAAAAAGGATCTCCATTGCTTTCAAGCGAGATTTCTTCCCATGTCTTCTCAGAAAAGAAGACACATGAAACAATCCTGCGCTATAAGACCAAAGATCCTGACGGACTGCCACATACGATCCTCTGCCGAATCTTTCCCATGGAAAATTCTCAAGGATCCACTCTTGTCCATATTCAGGACATGACCGACATAGAAACGCAGTCAAGGGAGAGTCTCGCAATCAGCCGATACCAGGAGATCCTGGGAAAGATCGCACATCTTGCTGTCAGCGGAGCTTCTCTCAAAGATGTCGCTGACTTTACTTCCCGGGAAACAGCCCGGGCATTGAATGTCGAATTCTGCAAAATTTTGATTCCAGGCGACTCTGACCCGCTCCTGCACCTCCTA
>JAKBPM010000024.1 GCA_021829515.1 Nitrospirota bacterium
CAGTCTGTCAAAGACCGATAATGAAGCGGCTGAACAGATGAATACCGCCAGGGATCTTCTTTTTCAGTCCTGGACAGCAAGACCTGAAAATCGGGCCTGAGAAGCAGAAAGAAAAACCTCAGGTCCAGGCTTTTAACCAAGAACGATTTTGATCCGGGTCCCTTAATCGGAGGATCTTATTTTCAGACTCATTCTTCAATTGGAATAGACTATCAGGGCGGCCGCAATCAAGGGCCCCACCCCTGGAATTGTCTGAAGACGCCGACCCGTCTCATCACTACGGACAAGCATTTTCATCATCACATCGATTTCCCCGATCTTTTTCGTCTGATGCGAGAGCTGCTCCTGAAGGTCCCGAATCAGCATGCGAGTGACCAGCGTCAGGCTGTTTGCTCCGTCGTCCAGAAGCTCTGAAAGCCGGTTTTGGAGAGCCGCGATCCCCAGGGGAAGGACGAAGCCTCTTTCCAGAAGAAACGCCCGGGTCCGGTTTGCCAGAGCCGTCCGGTCGTTGATCAGCCCCTGCCGGGCGGAGATCAGCATCGCCAGATCCTGCTGCTCGGGTGTTTTGACGGGAACCCTTGTGGTGCGAGGGCGAAGGGACGCTTCCCCAATAGCCTCCGCATCATTGAAATCGTTCTTCTGGGAAGTGGCAAAGGGCTTGACGTGATGCGGAGGAATCAGCATCGGCGTATGCAAAAGAGACTGGCAGAGCTGTCCCCACCACTGGGCTCCGCCGCAGGCTTCCATCGCCACGATGACACGGGGAAGCTCCGGGCGGGCCAGCCAGTCCCGGAAGCCTTCTCGATTGAATTTCCGACGCAGGATCTTCTTCCCTTCGGCATCGAGACCCACCACATGGAACGTGTTTTTGGACAGATCGACGCAAACGGTGACAAGGGTGGATTCCGAAGTGATTTTCGTCTTCTTTGGGGTCTCGACTTTCATGCGTTCTCCTCACATAATGGAAAAGGGTATTTTGCGTTTGGGGGAGAGGCGTTCTTGGCGCCTCTCCCTATTTTTGTCCGGGAAAGAATACCCGATCGGGAGCCGGCATCCCACCCCAGGCTGCACGGACCATTCCATTATGCGCGGGCTAATGTTCAAAAATCTCATGGACGGATGAAAGCTCTTTCTTGAGAGATTCATTTTCCTTGAGTATACGACTGGTTTCTTCATCCAGAGCCATCAGGCAATCTCCTTCGTTGGGCCATGCTCATCAAACGGGAAAGGTGATCGGAGCTCTCTGAAAGCAAGACATGACAGTTTCTTTTCCGTCCTCTTTCTTCTCTTCGGTGAAGAATCTTTTGATCCTGAGGAATGACTGCTATTTTTTAAAATATTCTATTTCCGACTCAATTTGACAGCATCACCTCCACAGGATAGAATGTGATCATGATAATGAATCTCAATTAGTGAGGGGGACTGGGCTTGATTGAGACATATTTGATCCTCGTACGGGAAACCCTTGAAGCGTCACTTCTTGTGGGCATACTTCTTGCCACGCTTAAGCGTCTGGGCGACCGGAAGGGTCAGCGGTTTGTCCTGATGGGGGCGGCAATAGCCGTTGCCTGCTGTCTGGTCCTTGGGCTTCTTGCCGATCACCTTGAGTCCTTTCTCTCCGGCAATGCAAAAAACATCGTTGATATATGTGTCTTTTTTCTGCCAACAATTTTTCTCTCCTATATGGTTATCTGGATGGCCAAAAATGGACGCGAACAGGGTGGAGAGCTCAAAAAAAAGGCAGCCGAGGCCATCAGGACCGAAAATGTATGGATCCTGTTTTTGCTGGCTTTTATGGGTGTATTCCGGGAAGGACTTGAAACGGTTCTTTTTCTCTGGGGGATCTCCCTTCAATCAGGTCCGGGTGAATCGGTAACAGCTCCAATGCTTGCCGGACTTGCCGGATCAGCCACCGCGATCCTTCTTGTCGTCGTCCTGTTCAGAACGACAAAACACATTCCCATATCGACATTTCTCAGAATTTCATCGGTCCTTCTGATCATCATGGCCGGAGGAATGCTTGCTGCCGGCACAGGACGACTTGTCTCCATGGGGATTCTTCCCCCGATCATCTTCCAGACATGGGATACCAGCAGGATACTGAGCGAACATTCCTATTTCGGCGGTATGGTTGCCGACTTTCTGGGTTACCGGTCAAAGCCGCCACTGATCATGATCCTTACCGTGTTCATCTACCTGACAGGAATGTTCCTGCTTCTGCGAAGAGCCGAACAATCCGGCAAGAAACCTGCCCATTGAGTCAGGAAAAGTTATGACCGGATACCCAAAAAGGACCGGCTGGACAGCCCTTCTGGGCATAGGCCTGATGGTCATCCTGCCGGGAACAGCGTTCTCCGGCACAAGCGAAAATGTAACGCTGACCCTTCAGAATCATCGGTTTACTCCGGCAAAGATATCGGTTCTTCCAGACAAAAAATTTGTGATCGTCCTTGAAAACAAGGACAACCATCCGGAAGAGTTTGAAAGCTATGACCTTGAGTTCGAGATTCTCGTCCTTCCGCACAAGACTATCCGGGTTCCGATTCGCCCACTACCAAAAGGGACCTATTCATTCTTTGGAGATTTCCACCCCAAAACAGCCCGGGGGGTCGTCTTGGTCGGGACTCCTTCCCCCTAAGCTCATTTCGATCAGTGACCGTTAGTGATGACAGGAACCCATCCCCTCCCGTTCCAGTAAAGACCTCTCCTCACCAGTTCGCGCTTCGGATGGACGATATAGGCCCCTGATGGGAGCACCTCCGTCAGGGAATGTTCGTCCGCCTGGATCACCTCTCCGCCATCGGGTCCGGTGACTTTCTTCTCCGTCGACATCTCAGCGGCCCGTTTCTCGGCCTTTTCTTCCCTGACAATCTTTTTCTCCCGCTTTTGCTGAATTTTGGCCCATTGCGAAGCGATCATCACCAGATCTCCCTGGTAGCGATAGCGATAAGGATGGCCAAAAAATGGATGAACCCATCCAGGGCCAGGATGGGCAGTCGATGCATACTCAACCGTCCGCGAGTAGTTGGTCAGATAGTAATGCCCAGGGGAATGGGGAGGAATAGACAATCGAAGAAATTCAGTAAAACTGATCCGATGATCCGTCGTAAAAGCGGAGTAGCCCACCAGAATGAGGTGATCCGGGGGTTTTGGCTGCGGAACCTGAATGACATAAAACCGTGTCGATTTCTGGTCAAGCAAAAGATTCCTGTCGGGAGATCCCCCATCTGAAGAGGCGCAACCGGCTAAAAAAGCACAAAAGATCCCAATATAAAAAAAACGACCAATATTTCGCAAAGAATGGCCTCCCCGCCTTTGCCGCAACAATTGAGACTGATTCCCCAAAAAGCCGACAAATACTTCCCCAAATGCTCTTGCACCATTCTGTCTTGGAAGATCTCCTTTTTGCAAGGCATCGGGTACTCAATCATCATTGATTCTGCTAGACTTGGGCAGATGCAGACAAAAAAGCAGTCCATCCCGTGAAGGCAGGAAAAATGGATCAGGAACAGTTTATTCGAGGGTTCAGGGAATCATCACCTTATATCCACCGATTCAGGGGCCAGACCTTTGTTATCAGCCTGGAGGATGAAGCCCTGTCCGATGGAACGATCACTTCCATCGCAAGCGACGTCGCCCTTTTAAGGAGTCTCGGGATAGGGGTGATTCTCGTATTTGGAGCATCTTCCAGAATTAAAGAGATGCTGGAAAAAAATAAGCTGTCGTTGGATCAAAACTCCTCCGGTCCGATTGTACCGGAGGGAATCCTCCGTATCATCAGGGAAGCGGTCGGAAGCGTCCGCTTCGAGATCGAATCCGCCCTCTCACGGGGGGGCGACAACTCCTCCATGAGCGGAGCCCAGTTGAAAGTCGTCAGCGGAAATTACGTCATTGCCCAGCCGGTAGGTGTTATCGACGGAGTCGACCATTTCCTCGCAGGCAACCCGCGCCATATTCGTGCGGAGTTCATCAAATCCCATATCGCAGCAGGAGAAATCGTACTGATCTCTTCCCTTGGAGTCTCTCTTTCCGGAGAGTTGTTCTTTCTTGACGCAAGGGATGTCGCACAGAAGGTGGCAGAAGAGGTGGGTGCACAAAAGCTTCTGTTTCTCATGGACGAAGAAGCGATTTCCGAACGGAAGGGAGAAGAGGCAAGAGAGCTGACAACGCGGGAGGCCCAAACCATTCTGGGAACCAGTTCCCTTTCAGAAAACCAGAAAGAGCACCTCCTTCGGGCAATCGATACCGTCTCGGCAGGGGTCGATAGGGTTCACCTTGTCAATCGGCTTCAGGATGGAGCCCTCTTGCTTGAGCTCTTTACAAGAGACGGATGCGGAACGCTTATTTCTTCCGACCCCTTTGAATCCATCTCCTCCGCAACGCTTGATGACATCCCCGGCATTCTTGAAATGATCCGCCCGCTTGAAGCCTCAGGAATTCTCAAGGGGAGAAGCCGGGAAACAATCGAAACAGATATCTCACGATTCTCTGTGACACGAAGAGACAGGAACATTATCGGCTGCGGAGCGCTCTATCCTTTTCCGGATGAAAAAATGGGTGAAATTGCCTGTCTTGCGGTCCATCCCGATTACAGAAGGTGTGGAAGGGCGGGGAACCTTCTCTCCTGGTTTGAAAAAAAAGCCAGGGAGGAGGGCATGAAAACGATTTTCGTGCTTTCAACACAAACCGGACACTGGTTTTCAGAAAGAGGATTTACGCCCTGTCTCCTGGAAGAGCTTCCCCCTTCCAGGAGAGAAAGCTACAACCATCAGAGAAAAAGCCTTATTCTGAAAAAAAATCTTTAGCTATTCCTGTTCAGGAATAGCTCTTCCACCAGCAATCTCTGGATCCTTTTTGAGACTTGACCTGATAGAGGGCCTCATCTGCCTGCCTCATCAGAAGATCCGGGTCGGCATCCCCTTCCCGGCAGATCGTAAGCCCAAGACTCAATCCGATAGAAACAACTTCGCCCTGAGGAAGAGATATCGGACGTTCAATGATGTTCCTGAATCTGCCCAGAAACCTGGACAGATCCTCCCTTGACTCCATCTTTTCCAGGATCAGGACAAACTCATCCCCTCCCAGTCTTGCCGCATAGTCTCCGGCGCGAAGGGAGGAGCGCATCCTCTGCGAGACTTCCTTGAGCAGAAAATCCCCTGCAGCATGGCCATAACGGTCGTTAACCTCCTTGAAATCGTCCAGATCCAGAATGCACACGACAAGAAATTTGGACCGAACAATAGCTGACGGAAGCGTTTCCTGCAAATCCTTGCGGTTTCCCAGGCCAGTGAGAAAATCCGTCCGGATTTCCTGATGAAGAGTCATCTGCCGTTGCCTGTCCTCATGGATATCCCTGAAAGAAACGATCAGAACCTCTTCATCTGAAATCTGGGAAAAACCGCCGGACAACGCCATCCAGAGCCTTTCCCCCGATGGCATTTTCAGTTCAAATTCCCGGTCAATGACAACACCTTTCTGACGAACTTCAGAGAGAAACAGGTCCCGGTCATGGCTCTCTCCCCAAAATGGAAGAAGAGGTTTTCCAATCCATAATCCGATATCAATCTGAAACAGCTCCCCTACCGAAGGATTGGCATACAGGAGCACTGAATCACTTTTTCTTGAAATGATCATGGGAAGAGGAAGCGTCTCGACAATCAGGCGAAAAAGCTGCTCCCTTTCCTCGATACTTCTTTGCAGAGAAACTCTTTCAGAGATGTCCTGGAGGGAAACGATCATTCCCCGAAGCGGGCTCTGGATACAGACCCTGTTTGCAATAAATGTCCGCTTCTTCCCGTTTGAAAGCATGATGAGATCTTCCCTCTCCCCTTCAGGGGAATCCGGAAAAGAATCTGGACGATCCAGAGCCATTTCACAAAATCCGGAATCGAAAAGCTCACTCACCGGCTTTCCCAGAAGATCAGATGAAGGAACACCAAACAATTCACCAAGTTTCTGGTTCGAAAGAGCAAGACGCCCCCCTGAATCCGCGACAAAAACCGGGACAGGAAGAGAATCCAGAAGAAGTTGACGGAAATGGAGCTGTGCCCCCAACTCCCTTGTTTTCAGATCAAGGTCTTTTGTCCGGGTTTCAACCCTAAACTCAAGGGTGTAGTTCATCTGTTCCAGCTGATTCATCGCCGCTTGTCTTTCAAGGGTCAATATGTTGACCAGAATGACAGCAAATCCGGTCATCATTCCGAGAAGCTCCATGCCGATCATTGCATCTTGTGGATTCTTCACGAGGTGGGCAAAAGGACCAAAACCCATGGCCGTTGCCCCAAACTGCAGGAAAAGGACAAACGCCAGAAGAGAAAAAGCCGTCCGCTGGGAACGCGTCATCGCAACCCAGACAAGAATCGGCAGAAACAGGCCAGTCAGACCAAGGCTTGTCATTTCCGGCAGGCCGGGGAAAAAATAGATGATCCCGCCCACAAATAAAATGGACAAGATCAGGGCACTGATGACGATATTCGAAGGCGCAGAAGATTCAATAGAGCGAACATCCCTCTCAGGAAAACTCCAGACAAAAATGGCCGGAGTAAACATGAAGATGCTGCAGGAATCGCTTGTCCACCAGGCAAGCCATGCCGCAAGCAGCGTCGGTTCATGGCCACCTGGAGAAAGGTCAACAAGGACCAGCGCTCCAATCATCGAAGTCAGGCCACTCCCGAGAACACCCATTCCACCAAGGAATCTGAGCGCATCCCTGACTGTCCCGAACCCGTTCCACGAAGGATTCCCACGGTGGAGGAATCTGGCACCCAGCAGCGGGCCCAGGGTATTTCCGGAGGCAATCAGGAGGGATTCAACAACAGACCAGTGCAGAATGAAAGCATTGCCCAAAAAGGCTCCCAGAAAAACTCCTGGCGCCAATCTGAACCCGTAAGCCAGGATGGCAAAAGCGGCAACGGCAGCGGGAGGCCAAAAGGGAGAAAAGTGGGGAAAAACGAATCCAACACAAAAAACAAGAACCAAATAAACATAAAGAACCAAGAAGTTCCCCAAAAAAAGAGATCTACGGGTCAATCGGATTGGGAAGAGAGTGTGTGACGCAGAATATCCTTCTTTCAATTTGGTAAAGCCATGATTATTCTCCCCACCCGGAAACAAGAAATAAAAGAACTGATTCATCCAAGAAAGGAACCCCACGCCTCCATCAACCAATCATGCCAGGAGCAAGTTTATTGTTTGGAGATGGTCTCATGGACAAACGAAAGACTTGATCCCCTCACCTCTTCCTGAAGACAGGAGGTGCCGGATGGCCCAAACGGGCCGAAATGAAAACTTGGACTCCGAAGAGCCAGAAAAATCCTGCAAGGTTCGCCAGACGGTTAACATTCTTCGATCCGTTTGAATACCGTTTTCCACACAACATGAGTCCATGCAGTCGAACGACCCGGTTTCCGGTCTTCCGGACCCCCAAATCAGGCCATATGCCTGGAGAGGCTGCATCCCATTTCCCGATGTTTGCCACGCCCATGATCAAGTCTTTTAATATTATCCAGTTCTTGCTAAAAATTGAAGGAGGATGATGAAGGGAGAATGAAGGGAGCCGCCACAAACATTTTTGTCGGTTTGATGAAAATAAAAGTCTCCTTTATTGATCACTGATTTTAAAATCCATCCTCGAAACTTTTAGAACCCAAAAGTCTTAAAAAAAGAAGCGGCTTGAGTGTTTGACAGGTTTTTATCCCATCTCCCAAAAGTGACCAGATTTTATACATAGAGCCCTATGCACTTGTTCCATGTTACGAAACAATCAATATCCACATATTTATCCACAGCCCCTCAGAAGCTGATGTGAGAATTCATCCCGCAAGGAGAAAAACGGGAAAAGCCAAAAGCGGGATCGAGCTCCCAGCCTCATTGAATGAGCGGCAAGGACTCCACGCGGATCAACAGCCTGAAAACGGTAAAAAAATGGCGAATCCGCAATTAGCATTCCGAACACATGAAACCAGGTCAAGTCCTAAAGTTGCTGTAAATTTTCTTCCCGAGACATGGGATTAATGAATCATTCGATGACCGAAAGGAGGGTAAGCGTTTTGGGAGGCTCCTGTTTCTTCCGCTCCAAATATTCGGCAAAATACTTCTTCCCCGTGCTCCATTGCTCGAGGAGCTCTGCCAGATGAGCTCCGATCAAACGAATGGCGGAGTCTTCGTTGGGGAAGATGCGGATCATGCGTTCCCGTCTTCGGACCTCCTCGTTCAGCCGCTCCTGGGAGATCATGCTTCCGAGCCTTACGCGATACTTTCGAGGAAAGGAGAGAATCGTGAGCGATTCCTCGAACCCTCCCTCCAGACAATCCATCGACTTGGGAGCCATTAGTGCCCGAAAAAAGATAACAAGGAACAAAATGGCTACAGCACTATATTTTGGGGTATCTTTATTTGGTGCCCTCTTGGTGCTCTGAGAATTGAAAAATGGGATAAAAAGGGATGCAGAACGATTCTTTTTTTGGGCTGTGGACGGTAGTCCATGAGGAGAAAGATTGGAGCGGGATATGGGATTCGAACCCACGACCTTCAGCTTGGGAAGCTGACACTCTACCGCTGAGTTAATCCCGCTCAGGATGTCCTGAATTATTTATCACGAGTTGATGGTCAATGTAAACAGAAGGTTCTCCTTCGATCAAATTCATGCAGGAGCTGCCTCCTCCAACAAACCCAATAATCTCGATCCTGTCTCCTTCATTCACCTCGGTCTTATCCCAATCCTCTTTTTGCAGGATCGAGAGATTCAGCTCGACAACGACCTGACGGTCAGAAAGACCCAGCTCTTTTAACAGTCCGGAAATCTTGGTTCCGGGAGAAAAAGGGCAGGACTCGCCATTAACATAGACATGCGCACCATCGCTCATAAAAAGACGTCCTCCTGAAGTTAAAAGAAAGCCACTGGAATGATCCAAAGATTTTGTTGCCATAATCCGCTACAATGGATCCTAACGGAATTTGAGTTCCACGGTCAAAGGGCTAAAATTGAAGCAGCTATTCTTCTCACAACTCCCCAGAGCGCTCTTTGCGACAAAGCTTCTCTTTGTCACGGGGGCTTCGTACCTTCTGGCCGACGGAGTGGACCAGGCTGTCAAAAACAGCATCGTTCCACCAATGAGAATTCAGGATGAAAGCCGATCCGGCAGCATTGACTCTTTCCATGCCCCAACGGCTTCAGAGCTGGGAATTATTGCTTCCAGAAATCCATTCAGCCCCGATCTTCGAGGAAAAAGCTACGCAAACATCCTTTCTGATCTCTATCCGGACTCGGCATCGAAGTCAGATGCTGCCCCCAGAGATGCCGAGGTTGTGGCAGTAGGAAACTGGATGAACGGAAAAGTTCCGATTCTCACGCCAAAACTGATCAAACTAAGGCTTGTCGGTACAGTTTTGGCAGGAAAGGTAACATCAGGCGCAGTCATCGACTCCCTGGATCCGGAGAAGCAAAAGTTCTATCGGGTACACGATGTCATCATTCCAGGGAAAATAACGCTCGTTGCCGTTCGGAAAGAATATGTCGTCTTGCAAGTCGGAAAAGGGTTCGGAATTTTAAAAGCCCACTATGACCAGGAGGATGATGCCGGTCAGGCACTGCCGGAGAATGGGCCATTACCCGTTAGCGCGCATGGGATTCACAAGATTGACGCCACTCACTGGCTCGTTGAGGCCAGGGCAATCCAGTTTGCAACAAAAAATTTAAGTTCCCTGCTTTTGCAGGCCAGGGCGGTACCAGACTTCACAGGAGGCCACCCCGACGGCTTCCGTATGGTCAGCATACAACAGGGAAGCCTTTTCCAGGAACTGGGCCTCTCACAAGGAGATGTCATACGCTCAATCAACGGTCTTTCCATGAATGATCCTCAAAATTTCATGAAAGCACTGTCAACTCTTCAGAGCGCAACCAATGTCCAGATCAATCTGTTGAGGAATGGGGCACCCCAGACGTTTGACTACCAGATACAGGCGGAATGATCAATTCCTCAGCTGATAAGGGATTAAAAATGCACCTTTCCATACGACAGAAAAAATGGTCAAAGATTACGACATTCCTTTTTCTTATCGCTTTTCTTTCTGACGGAAGCCGTCTTCATGCCTCGACCACTCCCCCTCCCGGAAAAGGACTGACTCCCCAAGAGTCTCCCGGTCAGACAAAAGATCCACTGATCATCAAGCCATCAACCGAACCGCCTCTTGATCCGGAAAACTCCGTTTCCCTCAATTTCAGGAATGTCGACATATCTGTTCTTGTCCGGTTCATGAGCAACCTCATGAACAAAAACATCGTCATGGACGAGCGGGTCAAAGGAAAGATCTCGATTCTCTCACCGAACAGGATCAGCATTGACCGGGCATTCCAGATTTTCAAGCAGTCTCTCCGGATGAAAGGCTTCGAGGCTGTTACAAAAAAAGGCATGATTTTTATCGTTCCCGCAAACCAGGCCCCCCAGGACAGGGAGCTCTTTCTATTTACCCTGGAAAACACCAGTGCCAAGTCCATCGCAAAAACGATCAACAGCATACTGGCAAAAGGCTTTCAGCCACCTCCCGCCGGATCGGTCTCATCTGGCGGACTCATCGGAATGGTTCAGATCGTTCCGGACAGCCCCTCAAACAGCCTGATCATCTCAGCAACGCCCCATGACTACCATCTGATCAAGGACTTGCTGAGAAATCTCGACCATCCTCCTGGAGAAGTCTACGTCAAGGCCTCTCTCATCGAGATTTCCACGGATAAGCTCCAGAACATCCAGGTCAATCTTCTCGGAGCCGTTACAGGAGCAAATGGTTCCGGAGTGGTCGGCGGAACAAACTATGGAATGGTCGGAGGCACAGTCAACGGAGCGGTGGGAAACAGTCTGACGGGAACAACAGGGACAACCACTGCAAGCGGCGCCGCCGGAGCGGCATCCTATCTCTCGGGACTCACAGGACTTGTTGCCGGAGTCCTGACTGGTGGAACATTTACTTACGGAGGAGTCAGCTATCCCTCCATCGGATCACTCCTCAACGCACTTCAGACCGATACCGACGTCAGGACACTTTCCACCCCGGAGATTCTGGCGACCGACTCACAGAAGGCCAAAATTACGGTTGGTGAGGATGTTCCATTCATAACGGGACAGAGCCAGACCGTCGGCGGCAACGTCATGACAATGATCCAGCGCCAGAATGTCGGAATCACTCTTGAAATCACCCCCCATATCCTTGCCCACAACCGGGTCCGTCTCCAGCTGAAACAGACCATATCGGCCCTTACCAATGCTTCCCAGCTGATTGGAACGATCGCTGTCGGCCCAACAACCACAAAGAGGGCCACCACCACCACACTGACCATCGCATCGGGACAGACCATTGTGATTGGCGGTCTTATTTCATCTGTCGTGACCAAGAACAAATCGACCATCCCCTGGCTTGGAAACATCCCGGTTCTTGGATACCTGTTCTCAAATACGACCAATGAAAAACAGAGGGACGATCTCCTGATCTTCCTGACACCCTATGTCATCAAGTCAAACTACTCCTACGCCAAGATCGATCTCGGCGCACCCTCGATCCTGAAACGCTATTCACGACACCAGCACCTGATCGAGACATTGACTCCAAAGATAAAACCTGGAACCGTCTCCGACGATACCTTTCTGGAAACAGTGAACCTTCCAGGAGAAAAAGGAACTCCGGAGTGACTCAAGATGCCAGTGGATAACCTAAAAAAACACATTCTTTCTCTCATGTCACCACCGGATGAGGTTGACTCTTCAGGTGCCCAGCCCCCTTTGCCCGAACTGTTGGGGGCAAATGGGGAGAGCCCTGATGAATTGTGGAAAAAATGGGCCAACCTGCAGAACTATCCCTACCTGACCGATTTCAGCCTGGATTTCATAGAACCAGAACTTCTGGCCAGACTTCCCATCGGATTTCTCAAACATCATCTCCTGTTGCCAACACACCACAGTGACCAGAAGAAAGCGATCCAGCTGATCCTCGGATCCCCCAAAAGCTTTTTTGCGATGGAAACAGTGAGAACCATCCTGGGAGAAAGAGACCGGGATATCCGTTTTGACCTGGCCTTCATGCCACCGCCAAAACTACTGACACTGATCAACAATGCCTATGAGAGGTATACACAGAGCCAGACATCAGAAGTTTTATCGGGGGTCTCGACGGAAACGGAAGAAATGAAAGATCTGTCATCCATCCAGGAAACAATCGATCTTCTCGATGCCAGGGATGATGCCCCAATGATCCGGCTGGCAAACTCCATCCTGGCCCAGTCTATTCGACAGAAAGCCTCTGACATCCACATAGAGCCATTTGAGAAGGACCTCATGGTTCGCTACCGCGTCGACGGGGTCCTTTTCAACGTGCTGTCCATTCCCCAAAAGATTCAGGCAGGACTGATATCCCGATTCAAACTGATGGCCAATCTGAACATCGCAGAAAAAAGACTTCCCCAGGACGGCAGGATTCGAATCAAGACTGGTGGACGGGATATCGACATCCGGGTCTCGACACTCCCCGTCAGGCATGGAGAACGGGTCGTCCTTCGTATTCTGGAGCAGGGCACACTGCTTCTGCCCCTTTCGTCAATCGGCTTTGATGAGCACGACCTTTCGACACTGGCCGGGCTCATTCGACTGACACACGGGATCATTCTCGTAACAGGTCCGACGGGAGCAGGAAAAACAACCACACTCTATGCCATTCTCAATACGATCAACAGCCCCGACAAGAATATCATCACCATCGAAGATCCTGTTGAATATCAGCTTCAGGGTATTGGACAGATACAGGTCAACTCCAAGATCCAGCTCACCTTTGCCACCGGACTCAGGTCAATACTCCGGCAGGATCCTGATGTCATCCTGATCGGAGAAATCAGGGACGGAGAAACGGCTGAAATCGCAATCCAGGCATCTTTGACGGGACACCTCGTTTTTTCAACGCTTCATACCAATGACGCGCCCTCAGCCATTACCAGACTGATCGACATGGGCACAGAACCTTTCCTGATCTCAACGAGCGTGAAGGCGGTCATCGCCCAGCGCCTGGTCAGAAAGATCTGCCCCGATTGCAGGGAAAACTATCTTCCCGACGAAATAGAGCTTCAACGTATCGGGATCACCGCTTCTGAGCTGCCTCCGGAGGGACTCTTCCGAGGAAAGGGATGCGCCCGCTGCATGGATACCGGCTATCGGGGCAGGCAGGGCATCTACGAACTTCTGATCATCGACCCGGAAATCGCCCAGCTGATCAACATCAAAACCGACACGGCCACCATCAGAAACCGGGCCAAAGAAAAGGGAATGACCACGCTTCTCGAAGATGGAAGACGAAAAATCCTTTTGGGCATTACAACGACCGAAGAGGTCCTGCGAGTTGCAATGTCAGAGGTTTCGATCGAGTAGCCATGAAGACATCCATCAAACACCGATGACATACGATGCCCATTTTTGCCTATGAAGGGGTAACACCTTCAGGAAAACGATCCACAGGATTGATCGATGCGGACAGCTCTCGCCATGCCCGCCAGAAACTCCGTTCCCAGGGCATAACAGCTCTCAGGATCTCGCCCCAGGAAGCTGGAAAAACGTCCAAAGAAACCGGCAGAACCAATGTCAGGGCGAAAGAGCTGACCGCATTTACAAGGCAGCTTGCAACACTTATCGGGGCAGGAATTCCTATCGTGGATGCCCTTGCCGCAATTCTTGACCAGGGGATGGAAGGCAGGCTCCAGGAAATCATCGCTTCCGTGAGGGAAGATGTAAAAGGCGGAAGCTCCCTTAATGGCGCTCTTGAAAAGTATCAAAAGGTTTTCTCCCCTATTTTCGTCAACATGATCCGTGCAGGAGAGGAATCAGGGACACTTGAGATCATGCTTGACCGGATTGCTGATTTTCAGGAAAAAAGCCAGGAAACCAGACGAAAGGTTCTCGGGAGTCTTTTTTATCCGATTATTCTCATGTGTGTCGGGATCCTGATGGTCCTTTTTCTCCTCACCGTTGTCATGCCAAGGATTACCAGTATTTTTGAAGGACTGAAAGCAACCCTCCCCCTCCCGACCCGCATTCTGCTGGCCGTTTCTGGCACTCTCAGGGAGCATGCCCTTCTGTTCATTGCGGCAACAATGCTTTTGATACTGTCTGGAATCCGTCTTGCCAGGACGCAAAGAAGATATCTTGATGAAATCATTCTCAAAATACCCCGTGTTGGGCCATTGATTATTTCCGACCAGGTCGCCCGTTTTTCAAGAACGATGTCGGTCCTGCTCAAAGGAGGCGTTTCCCTTCAAAGGGCTCTTGAAATCGCTGAAACAGTCGTGACCAACCAGATCTTGAAGGAGGCTGTCTCCCGGGCAAGAGAGCTCGTCAGGAACGGAGAGTCCCTGGGAGGAAGCCTTCGCCAATCCCCTTACTTCCCGAGGCTTGCAGTCGCAATGATCCAGACCGGAGAACGCTCGGGGCAGCTCGAAGAGCTCCTGATGAAAACAGCCCAGGGATATGAGTCTGAGGTCGGACAGATTGTTGCAACCATTACTTCAATCGTCGAGCCACTCATGATACTATTAATCGGATCCATGGTCCTTTTCATGGTTCTTTCAGTTTTGCTCCCCATTTTTGAAATGAGTCAGGCTGTCCAGTAGCAAATAACGGTGCCTGCTAAAGATCGACAAGAGGAAAAGCGAATGTCTGGCCTTACCAAGAAGAGAAAAAGCCTTTTTTCGGACTCCGGATTCACATTGATCGAGATCATGGTGGTCATCTTCATCATTGCCTTGCTTGCGGCGCTTGTCGTGCCCAAAATCATCGGTCGGACCGAAGAAGCCAAAAGGGTTGCGGCCAAAGCCCAGATCAGGGAGATAGAAAATGCCTTGAGCCTTTACCATCTTGACAACGGAACCTATCCTTCGACAGAACAGACCCTTGATGCACTGATCAAAAAACCATCAACACCTCCCATCCCGACCAATTACAAAGCGGGAGGGTATATCTCAAAAATACCAAAGGATCCCTGGGGCCGGCCCTATATCTACCTTTCTCCCGGGAATCATGGGGACTTTGACCTTTACTCCTATGGAGCGGACGGTGCCAAGGGCGGCAAGGGAAACAATGCCGACATCGAATCCTGGGCGCTTGAAAACTGATGATCCAACAGCCCCGTTTTCCCAAGAAAAAAAATCCCATCAAAGTCGGGCTGGAGAGCATCTCTCCAACCATACGGAGCAATCTTGACCATCTTGCCCGGGCATTTGAAAGACAGGCACCCCAACAAAAAAGAGAAAGCTTTTTTATGCGCCCCATGACTCTTCTCCTCTGGGGATTCATCACTTTCCTTGCCTTTCTCGCAAAAGGGTTTCCGGCCAACGAAATGGCAAAGCACTTGCTGGCATCCCCCTCACCCGGGGTCACGATCAGTGCCGAATCTGCCATTTACCATCCCCCCCTCGGTGTCTCCTATCGGGACATGACCATTACCGCACCAACCAATGATGGGCCTGTATCGATCGATCTTTCCCAGGCCAGGGGAAACGTTGACCTTGTCACCCTCGTCTCCGGAAAACCCCGATACAATTTTGACCTCAAAATGTACGGTGGAGAGTTCAAGGGGAGGCTCAGACGATTTTACCGTGGAAAAGTCAGTCATCTGAAAGGCCTCACAACCCGCCCCATTGACCTGTCCACGACCAGAAAACTCACACACCAGAACTTGTCGGGACTCATGAACATTCAGACCGACTATACATGGAAAACAGGGATGGAAGACAAGGGCCACGGGGTACTCTCCCTCTCGATAGCAAAACTTGTCGTACGCTCCCTCAACATGAACGGATTTCCCCTTCCCCCCATATCCTTTACGCATGTTCACGGGACAGTCAGGATGAAAAATGGTCTTGGTCATATAGAAACACTCAATGCCGATGGTCCGATGGCTCATCTGACCGGAACAGGCGATGTTTCCTTGGCCAACCCGTACCCCCGATCCATCGTAAATCTCGATTTCGACATTTCCCTCCGGGGAGAACTCTCCAAGATCCCGCTTCCTTCCATTGCAGGAAAAAATGGTGCATCAATCCATCT
>JAKBPM010000078.1 GCA_021829515.1 Nitrospirota bacterium
AAAATCGGAGAAAGAACTCGGCGGATCCTTGCATCGTTCGGGAGTTGAGTTCCCGGACGCCTTGCACGCCCCTCAGGGTAATTCCCACAGGTCTTGTGATCCGGCTTTCCATTTCCGCAAAGGGAATATCCGGAGAGCGGACAATAACAGAGACTCTGGGAAAGTCGATGGACGGATACAGGGTCATGGGGAGATTCCATGCCTTGAGCGCGCCCAGGATTGAAAGCACAATGGTTAAAAGGAGGGAAAACCCCCGATATTTCCTGATGAGTTCCATGGCGGACGATTGATTCGTGGATGGGGGCAACGATGCTCCTGGGCTAGACATGACCTGGACGTTTCTGATTCTCCGGAACGTCCAGAGTGCAGCTGATGATCTTTCCTGATCCGGGCAGATTCTCGATGTCAGGGCCTTTTAGTCAAACAGAAAACGGAGATCGAGTCGATCCCCCATAATTGGCGGGCACCAGTAATATCCTCCCCTGACAGGTCTTGAGAAGGTAAAAAGGGCGTCGGTGATGCCGTCATCCAGTCCCATCATGCGCCGCAAGACATGTTCAAAGGGATCAAGCGTTTTTCCGAAAGCAATGAATTCAAGACCCTGTTCAAGATTCAAGGCCCAGGGCATGGATCTTCTTAGCATGTAGGCCGGAGGTGTGTAGGATTCCTGGGCGCTTCTTTTGACGTGGGCCGAGGGATCGGCATCAAGAATCTCTTCGTTTGTTGCCTGCTTTCTCCCGATAATATTGTCCCGTTCGTTTTGTGAATGAGTCCGGAAGTGTTTGAGATCGTGGACCCATCTCTGGACTGCGACAAGACTTGATCCTGCAATCCCTTCCCTTTCAGTCGCAATTGCAACGTCCAGGGCCTTTTCGCCGGAAGGATTTTCCGTTCCGTCTTCATAGCCGGAAAGGTCTTTTCCTCCGGCGTACAAAAAGGTATCGATCTGGTCGTCAGGAGAAAAGGAGTCATTTAAAATATCCGAAAGTGGGAGCAGTTGATCGAAAATTTCACTGCGGTCATTTCCCTGGAGGAAGATCCAAAGGCTTCCCTGAGTGGAAGGAGATGAACAATTGGCGCCGGAAAGTCCGGGAAAAGTTCTGAGCCCCGGAACTTTTCTGGAGAAAGCCGATACAAGGGGTTCTCCAAGCCCGATGATTCCTTTTTGCGGATCAAAATGTTGGCTCAGGTTTTGAAGTACTTTTTTCGCATTTCTTTCCGGGAGATGCCGATAGGTGAGGGAGAGGCCGCATGGTTTATTCCCGGAGAGTATGAGGGGTTGTGCTGAAGGTTGATGCATATGGCTTCCTTTCTGAGAGATCTTTGGAGAATTCATGCCGTATCGGGCTCCTCATGGAAGGAGATTTCGGCTCTGGGCGCGATCCGGTATGCGTTCTTTCCATTTTTCTTGACATGGTACATGGCCTGGTCGGCCGTATGGATAATTGTTTTTGTCGAACATTGGTGAAAGGGGAACAGGCATATCCCGATACTTGCACTGATAGAAAGAGGCTCTGGGATCTCCGGGTGCGAAAATGGAAGGGCCAGCACCCGGATGAGTCCCTTTGCGACTGAAACCGCTTCATGTTCGGACGCAACCTTTTCAAGCAAAAGGAAAAACTCGTCTCCTCCAATTCGAGATAGCGTATTTTCGGGATGGAGGACGGACAGGATCCTTTCCGATGTCCTGACCAGGATCCAGTCTCCGACTTCATGTCCCCAGGTATCATTGATTGTCTTGAAGCCATCGATATCGATATAAAGTCCGGCGGCATCAAATTTGCCCCGTTGCGCATGAATAATGGCCTGTCCGATGCGGTCATCGAGAAGTTCCCGATTGGGAAGCCCTGTCAGCCGGTCATGGAGGGATCTTAGCAGCTGGTGGTTTCGTTCTTCATCAAGCTCATATTCTCGGATAAACAGTTTTCTTCGTTGTCTTTCCATGATGTATCCGGTGATTCCGCCAATGATGTTGGCGGAAACAATAAAGAAGAGATGGTTGAAGATGGTGTGTGGTGGGTAGTGGAAGTGCTGATCAAGCAGGAAAAAATAGGACAGGAAAAAGAGAAGGTTGAGCCTGACTGAATGGTAGAAGCGAAGTCCGATGGAGTTATAGATCCAGAAGGTGATGAGAATGATGCCAACGTAGTAGACCTGCTCCGGGGAGGCTGGAATGTGGCTCATGGCGAGGAGGAAAAAAAAACCGGCAGCAAAAGCGGTGATTGAGAGTGTTAGCGGGTGTGTTTTGGAAAAGGATGATCGATAGGTCATGAGGATGGCCCATGCTCCAACGAGTAAAACCATCCCCCTGATGAGCCAAAGAAAGCCTTGATCGTTTTTGGGAATTAGCCATGGATCAATTCCACCGGAAACAATGTAGATGAAAACGCCGATAATAATTGCCCAGCGGCTTTGAACTTTGAGTCGGGGAACGATCGCTTCCTGATAGGATGTTTCAAGGAGCGGGTTCAAAAACGAGAGGGTAAACGGGTGCATCTCTCCACGGGAAGATTGAAGGGCGTCTTTTTTTTCCATTTTCTGGAGAAGATTTCCTTCATCTGGCATGGATATGAACCTTGTTTTCAGGAGGGAAACATTGATTCCCGGTCAGACTCTTGACTCATCAGAAAGCGATTCTTGTTACAAGTGTAGTTTTTTTTGATGGGAACATGTCAAGTTTTACTCCCTTGTTCAATATGGTAAGAGACTGCATGCATACG
>JAKBPM010000025.1 GCA_021829515.1 Nitrospirota bacterium
TCGATGGCTGCATTGATGAATGCGCAGCCCCGGAAGGTTTTTTCATTGACGGTTTCCTTCAGGATCAGAAAGATGGTCAAAAGCCGGAGCTCCGGTCTTGAGGCTTCTGAAAGGGCCTTTTCGATCGTCTGGATCCTTTGGGAAGAGATGTGGTCCAGCACGGCCAGAATCAGGTCGTCCTTGGAAGCAAAATGATGGTAGAGGGACATTCTGGCCACCCCGGCCTTCTCGATAACCTCATTAATCCCGACATTGGCGATTCCGTGAAGATAAAAAAGATCGGCGGCAGTTTCGAGGATCCGCTTGCGAACAATATTGGTGGGAGTTCTTTGAGGGTGGTCGGCGCTTTTCATGGCTTCAATGATAATAGATAGACTGGTCTGTATGCAATAGAGGTGGAAACAGTCTTCCCATGGATGATGACTGAGATCGTTTCGATCCATTTAAGTTGATACCGCACATTCCAGAGGGCGAGTTGCCGGAATGTTTGACGGCAACTTTGATAAGTCGGGGATGGTAGAAGGAGCTTGCGGATTGCGCAAGCTCCGGATTTTTTCTGGCGTTCTCTCAGCATTGATCAGAATCGGGTGAAGAAAATCTTCCGGAAGATCAAGAGATTCGAGAATCCGCATTGAGACAATGGAGCAAATGGGCTCAATACAGGATTCCTTTCTGCAGTGACAGATGCTCCAGTATGGGGCCCAGTATCAGGGCTGGCAAGAAGATGAGAACTCCCAGAATGAGCATGAAGGCAACAAGCAAAACACCAAAAATGCCTGTATCGGTCTGAAACGTCCCGACCATTGAGGGGTGTTTGCGCTTTTGGGCGAAGGATCCCGCCAAGGCCAGCAAGGGGAGAAAAGGAAGGTAACGTCCGAGAAGTACCCCGAATCCCTGGGAAAGGGCATAAAATGGGGTCGAAACTGTCAGTCCGGCCATGGCGGACCCGTTTCCGGACGTGGATGAAGCGAACCCGTAAAGAACTTCGAGAAACCCGTGCGGACCAGGGTTGCCGATAGAGCTTTTCCCCTGGGGGAGTAGAACCGCGACAGCTGTTATGCCGAGAGCCAGCAACGGAATAACCAGAAAGGACAGGGAAACGAACTTGATCTCCCTGTTTTCGATTTTTTTCCCAAGATATTCAGGTTGACGTCCAACCATCATACCGACCAGAAAGAGAGCCAGAAGGATCTCCCGGAGGAGGGTCAAGAAGCCGACCCCCTTTCCTCCCGGCACATCCCCCAGAACAATATAGCTCAGAAGGACGGAAATGGAGACGGGATTCATGCTGTCGATTGCCGAGTTGACGCCCCCGTTAAAGGTCGCAATCGAAGCGTTGGTATAGAGGGTGCTCTGGGTTATCCCGAATCGCACTTCCTTTCCTTCCATATTTTTGATGGACGGATTATTTGTTGTCTGGAGGAGTTTATGGGAGATCAGAATCGGGTTGGAGGAACGTTCTGCATGGTCGATCAAGAAGAATCCGGCTATATTGATGGAAAAGACTACCGCAAAGAGAATCCAGCCTTCGCGGGGCCGACCCACCATTCTTCCGAAGAAGAACGGAATAGAGAAGGTGAAAACCGACATTTCAAGAATTTCGATCATATTGCTCAAAGGGGTAGGATTTTCATAAGGGTGGGCGCTGTTGGTGTTGTAGAATCCTGCTCCGTTTGTTCCCAACTGCTTGATGGATTCGAGTGAAGCGACCGGACCCATGATGAGTGTCTGTGTTTGTCCCTCGAGGGTATGGGCTGTAATGGCGGTTCGCAATGTCTGAGGAGTTCCTTGCCAGATATGAAGTAACGAGAACAGAATTCCGAAAGGAAGGAGTCCCCGAACAATAATCCGCACGAAGTCCGACCAGAAATTTCCGAGAAATGGCGTACTGGAACGGCTCAGTCCCCTGATAAACGGAATCAGGAAAGTGATTCCCGTTGCCGGAGCCACAAACATGAGAAAAGTGACTGCTGCCGTTTGTGAAAAGTTGGACAGCTGGGCTTCCCCGGCATAGGCTTGCCAATCCGAATTTGTGACAAAACTTGCTGCAGTATTAAAGACAAGTTCAGGAGAAAGTGCAGACAGATGTCTTGGATTCAGCGGGAAGATTGCCTGTCCCCATAGAATGAAATATCCAGCGACGAAAAACAGGGCATTGGATAGAAGAAGGGTGAACGCATAGTCCTTCCAGGTCATTTCCTGATCGGGGTCGACTCCGATAAAGCGGTAAATCTGTTTTTCGACCGCCAGATGGCCGCTTTTGTAGATCCAGAACAGGTAGCGACCCGCCAGTGGAGAGATTGTAAGTATCAGAAAAAATGAAAAAAAGACCTCTTTCCAGCCGTGAGGGGACATCACAGGAACCTCCAACGATTCTGAACGTTATGGACCATTTGGAAATGGATCCCAATTTTTAATAAGGGAGAAGAATGGATTGCGGAAATCAGCAGTGAGGAGGTTTTGTTCGAAAAACGAGACATCTCCGTTCCCAGAGACCCGGAAAAAAATGGGGTTCAGCTGGCAAGAACCGGAAATCAAAAGATTGATGTGCCTGATGTCTGGATGAATCTGTGTTCACGACTTTTAACCCGATGTAGTTCGTTCAATGGGCTTAATTCGACAAAGTGAATGATTGTTCGAAATTTTAAAGACAAAATCTGCAAAAGACCATTGGTCAAGTGGCTAGCTTGCCATATGGGAAGGCTCTGTTACAGGCTGCCGGTCTTATGCAGGAAAAGCGGTTTTTAAAATGAAAAAAGGGCGGAGAGAGGTGCTCTCTGATTGTCACAAGTCTGCTTTTTTATCGTTTCTCAGCGATGCAGTACCGGGTGAAGAAGATGCATGGTGCTTCATTTTATGCTGGATCAGGACTGCCAGGGATTCAAGAGATGCATCAAGTCTTTTCCGAAGATCCGCCATGCCGAAAACTCCCTTCCAAGTGCTATTCTTGTTATTGAGCTCCTGTCTCCCTCTCACAGTCTTTTTCGACTCTTATCCACCTGAGAGAGACAACATGCGGTTGTTTCTGTTTTTGACTCTCAGGATAAGACTTGTCTAGTCTATTCCAATTGAAGAATGAGTCTGAAAATAAGATCCTCCGATTAAGGGACCCGGATCAAAATCGTTCTTGGTTAAAAGCCTGGACCTGAGGTTTGTCTTTCTGTTTCTCAGGCCCGATTTTCAGGTCTTGCTGTCCAGGACTGAAAAAGAAGATCCCTGGCGGTATTCATCTGTTCAGCCGCTTCATTATCGGTCTTTGACAGACTGATTTTTTCCAGTTGAGCCATGGTCAAACCCGGTTTGAGACAACTCTCCGCACAGGGGAGAGATTTGAACTTTTCAAAAGGTGTTTGAATATCCTCATAGCGGTAGCGTTTCTTTTCCCTTGGCGTCGGTCACGGTTTTGGGGAAGAAACAGGGCCGGTGGAAATTCACATAGGGGTTCAGATGCTCCCGGCAAAAGGCATTGACCTCCTGGGCAAAGGCCTGGGGGATATGCGCATATCCCAAGTGCTTTCTCACCACGGAAGCATTTTTGGATTCGGCCAAGGCGTTGTCGTTTGAGTGTCGGGGCCGGCTCTTGGTGAGCTCGATCAGGAGCTTTTTCAGAAGTTTTGCGACCTGATAGTTGATATACTCCGATCCGTTATCGACATGAATACCCAGAATCACAAAGGGAAAAGACTTAATCATCTCTTTTAGAACCGGGATCAGGTAGGCTTCACTGATCTTCTCGCAACTGGCCACAACCTGGTACTGGGTCACGCAATCGACGGCATTGATGTGATAGAGCCCTTTCTTCCCGTCCTGATCTCCCTGATGAACGGTGTCGATCCGGAGATACCCGGGGGAACCTTCCGGACAGGGGGCTCGCCGTTCCCCGATGGGCGCCTTTGTCGATCTGGTCTTTGTCCAGTGCCGGCGTTTTAACACATACTCTTTGCCTCCCCTCAGGTTATACAGGTGGGAGACAGAGATCCGGGCAAGATTGGTATATTTGTCTTCCCCGTAGATCGTGCAAGCCCGTTCCATCAACTTTTTGGTGGCAGGGCCGGAAAGGGTTCCATGATGCTCGTCCATCTCCACCAGAAGAGCCACGTCTCCGGGGCCAAAAACCCTCTGGAATCCACGTCTGGGAGTCTGGTATCCCAATCGCACTGTCCCCGTTTTCTGAAACTGATGGACGAGACGGGTCACTTGCTGGCGGGAAAGCCCAGTCATCCATATTGATCACCATGCGCCATCCATTATGAACGATTTGACCCCTTGTAGACGCATCTCTTGGTGGAAAGACGAACTCCCTTTAAGACTCATACCATATTGGATGAGGCTTTTTTTTGCTTTTTTTCCCGACCCACACTATCATGTTTTTCATGCGACGTGCCGCAAGGCACGTGCCCGCAAAGCGGGCAACTAGGGCCGGAACGGTCCGAAGTCAAAGCCTCCGGAGAGGACAATAAGACGCGAAGGTCCAAACGCCTTCGCGCATCCTCGGCGAAAGAGGAACTTTCGGTCGTGAGACTGGAAACCCCACCTAAAGCGCTTAGGTGAGGGAGAGTTCATTGTTTGGGCCGTTTTGGGGTACCCTTTAGGGCCCTTTCAACCATGGTATCTGCACGATTCGTGGCTATGGCCTTTTGGCTGATGGTCCGGGATCATGATCGGATGGCAAAAAAGAAATATTCCCCGTAGTCATTTGGAGAGGTGGCCGAGTGGTCGAAGGCGTCCGCCTGCTAAGCGGATGTGGGGCTAAAACCCCACCGAGGGTTCGAATCCCTCCCTCTCCGCCATTTGAGACTTCCATTGTATTTCCGATAATTCGACCGTTAGACCAGCTGCAAGATTCGACCGACCCTGAAGGAGTCTTTCCATGTTTTCCCACGACAATATAAATGCCCATCTGACAAGTCTCCATGAGATTCTTCCCTCAGGGGCATTTTCCGGGAATCATGAAAAAATTCTTTTTTCTCTGGGAAAAACCCACGTTACGATCGCTGGTCTTATCGACTTTTTCCTGATCATCCTCATGGGTATTCTTGTTCGCCGGGCAGTCATGAAGGCCCTGACACTCAAGGCCGAGCGGGAAGCCAACGGTCAATCCAGAAATCTCATCTTGCTTGGATCAAAGCTTGCGGGGACGATTGTTCTTTTTCTTACAGGGCTTTTGGCACTTGATAATATCGGAGTCAAGCTGACGTCTGTCGAAGGCGTGCTGGGTATGGTTGGTCTTGGTTTTGGAATCGGGCTTCAGTCGGTGGCCGCGAACGTCATTGCCCTTGGGGTGATTCTGGCTGAAAAATCTGTCCAGCCCGGAGATATTATTGAGATCGACGGCATCGTGGGGACCGTCAAGGAGATCCGTCCAAGAAGCACCGTAATCATGAGTACGGATAACATCGCTGTTATTGTTCCCAATGGACATTTCATCTCAAACAAGGTCATCAACTGGAGCCATCTGGAAGCCAAAATACGGGCCCATATCAAAGTCGGTGTAGGGATGACCCAAAAGGATCTTGATTCAGCTGTGCGAATCATGAAGGAGGTGGCGGGGAACCACCCTCTGATTCTGAAAGATCCGGCGCCGGATGTATGGTTTGCGTCTTTTGGTGAGTCAACATACGATCTTGATCTTGTTTTTTGGCTGAAGGACGCAACGGTGCGTTATCAGGTGACGAGTGATCTTGGCTTTTCCCTGAGCAAGGCGTTTAATGATGAGGGCGTGAATATTCCCTATCCCATCCGGACGTTGTTCGTTAATGAGCCTGCTTTGGGGGCTCCCATCCAGAAATCTCCTGTCAAGGGGTAAAGCTTCGTGGCGATGTCCCATGAAAGGTCAGCTTCGGGTACTTCTCTACCGCATATCTGAGGGCCCATTCGTTTCGGAAAAGTGCTACGGGTTTTTTGTCCTGGTCATAGACGAGCAGTGTGTCCAGCGTTCCGGAAAGTGCCCTTATCATTGCATCATCCCCTGTAATCCATCTGACGCGGTCGTACCCAAGTGTGTCGAGTTTGACCGGGGCCTTGTACTCATGAAGAAGCCTGAATTTAAGAACGTCAAACTGCAACATCCCGACGGCCCCTACAATCATGTCTCGTTCCCCATCCTGGTCCATGCTGAAGATCTGTATCCCACCCTCCTGGGCAATCTGGAGAAGGCCCTTGTTCATATGTTTGCGTTTCATGGGATCTTCAATCTGTACTCTGGAAAAATATTCAGGGGAGAAATGTGGGATCCCCTCAAACGTAAAATTCCCTTTTTCACAGAGAGTATCTCCAATATGAAAGACACCAGGGTCATGGAGTCCGACAATATCTCCAGGGAATGCCTCTTCAACAAGTTCCCGTCTCTGGCCGAGAAACTGCAGGGTTTTGGTCAGCTTGATTTCCTGCCCGGTGTTATTGTTCCTGACGGTCATGCCTTTTTTGAATTTTCCTGAGCATACCCTGAGAAAGGCAAATCGATCCCGGTGAAGAGGGTCCATATTGGCCTGAATCTTGAATATGAACCCCGAAAAAACCGGATTTGATGGCTCGATCGGTCCCTGACTGGATGCTCTGGGCTGTGGTGCCGGAATCAGGGGAAGAAATCCCTCCAGAAACATTTCAACGCCAAAGTTATTGAGAGCGCTCCCGAAGAAAACAGGGGTAATCTCGCCTTTTTGAAAAAGGGCTGGATCCCATAGGTTCTGTTCCATGAGAAGAAGCTCCCGCTCATCCTCAAAGACCGCTGAAAGACCGATTGATTCCAGCACATCGGAAAGTTCTTTTGATCCGGGAGGAAGAATCTTTTCTTCGGACTTCTGCCCTCCATGTTCAAGAGATGTAAAAAGATGGGATCTTCCATCGATCAGGTCATGGACCCCTCGAAAATCCCTCCCGGTTCCGATAGGCCAGTTCCGGGGAATAGCGCGGATGTTCAGCGTCCTCTCAATTTCCGCGAGAAGGTCCATCGGAGGGACTCCCTCCCGGTCCACCTTGTTGATAAAGGTGACGATGGGCAAGTTCCGCAGCCGTGCAACTTCAAAGAGTTTCAGTGTTTGGGGTTCTATTCCCTTGGCTCCGTCGAGGAGCATGATGACCGAGTCAACCGCCTCAAGTGTCCGGTAAGTGTCTTCGCTAAAGTCCTTGTGTCCCGGGGTATCAAGAATATTGATCCCGTATCCGCGGTAATCAAACTGGAGTGCACTCGAGGTAACGCTGATACCCCTTTGCCTTTCAATCTCCATCCAGTCACTTGTCGCATGGCGCTGGGCTTTTCTGCTCTTGATGGAGCCTGCGACATGAATGGCCCCTCCATAGAGCAAAAGCTTTTCGGTAAGCGTTGTTTTTCCTGCATCGGGATGCGAAATGATGGCGAATGTCCGCCGTCTTTTAATGGCATCTGCCAGTTCTTCACTGGCCGGGCTTGTTTCAGCTGGAGATAGTTCCAATCGGTACTCCTTTTTCAGGGGATGGCTATTGTCCCTAGGATCACATCGACCTTCGGCCTTCGACTGACCGGATAAGCGTCATGTCATCGACGTATTCAAGCTCAAGTCCGACCGGAATGCCGAAGGCGATGCGGCTGACCCTGATGCCGAGAGGCTTGAAAAGCTTTGAGATATAAAGCGCTGTTGCCTCACCTTCAGTCGTTGGTGATGTTGCGACGATGATTTCCCGGACCTGGCCTGTTTCCACTCTGGAAATAAGTTCCTTGATCCTGATGGCATCAGGTCCAATTCCGTCAAGGGGGGAAAGTCTTCCCATTAAAACATGATAGAGCCCATGAAACTCTCCGGATCGTTCGACTGCATAAAGAGTCTGAACATCTTCCACGACCATAATGAGGCCTTCATCCCGGGTGGAATCCCGGCAGAGAGTGCAGACAGCGTCATCCTCTCCGGGGTTCTCGGGCAGTTCCCTGATGTTTTGGCAAATCGAGCAAAGGACCAGCTCTTTTTTCATGAGGGAAAGGTGTCCTGAAAGGGCAAATACCTCCTCATCAGAGGATTTCAAGAGATGAAAGGCCAGTTTTGTGGCTGTTCTGATCCCGATTCCGGGAAGGGTCCTCAATGCTTCGATGACCCGATAAAAAGGCATCGGATAAGGGGAGTGGTTTCTTTCTCCGGGATTTTGAGGCATGTTGCTGTCAGAATCCGGGGAATCCCGGCAATCCACCGGGCATGCCGGAAGCTTCAAGCATGGATTTTGTCATAAGGGCCCTCGCTTTTTCTCCTGCCTGGTTAATGGCCTGGCAGAGAAGCCTTTCAAGGTCTTCCCGGGCTGTTTCCTGGTAGAGCTTTGGGGTAATCGTCAGGGAGAGGACTTCAGACTTTCCGTTCATGGTGACAATAATTCCGTCTGCGTCCCCGGCGATCCCCAGGAGGCGGGCATTCTGGAGCTCTTCCTGGACTTGTCCGATCTTCCCTTTCATTTCCATGGCTTTTTTTAAGAAATCAGGCATCATTTCCGGGTCTCCTTATGATGGGTTTTCTTTTTGGCCGCTCTGGTTTTTAACCGAGATGACTTCTGCTCCAAAGATCGTCTGTGCTTCCTTGACGAGATGATGGTCTTTTACCTGGTCTGCAGGTGTTGGAACTTTTTGTCCCCCTGGTGCGCTCTGTACTTTTGTCAGAAAAGTAACAGATTGTCCTTCACGCTGAAGAAATGATTGGGAAAGCAGGGGAATGTGTTCCCGAACCCTGCTTTCAAAAAAAGCTTTTGAGACGAACAGGGTGATGGTTTGTGGGTCTGTCCGCTGGACCTGGCAATCTTCAAGGAGTTCCCTGTCATGGGGTTCGAGACCTTTTATTTCCCGGAGAAATTTTTTCCAGTCGGACGGGATTCTGATGTCCAGACGTGAGGGGGCCGGTTTATGTTCAGGTGGTGTACCGATGGTTTCTTCTGTCTTTTGGCCTGCGGTCTCCGACTGTCTGAGAGATGGTTTTTGAGGAGCACCTTCCTGTTTCGTTGAAACTGCCCGGGGATTTCTGAGAGACGAGAGAACCTGCGAAAGAGTTTCCGCATCCTTGAGGTGGCAGATTCGGCAGAGAATCAGAAGGAAAGTGATGGATGGCTGGGGGGATCTTCGGAGTTCTTCTTCTCCCCTCAAAAGGAGCGTCAGCATCTGTTCGAGAAAGATCTCTGTCCGGGACCCTGTCAGGAATGCCGGCGGAATGGATTCCTGCATCCATTCGAACGGTTTTTCCGTAAGGGGGGTGGCAAGAACTGCGGACATCAGCAGATCTCTTGTTCGTTTTGAAAGATTTTTCAGCAAATTTCTGGGATCAACTCCGATTGCAAGGAGGTTCTCGGCAATTCTCAGCGTTTCCGGGATCTTTCCTGACAGCAAGGCATCAAGAAGGTCCCTTTCAAGATTGGCCGGAGCCATTCCCAAAAAGAGGGAAATATCTTCAAGCGCTATTCCGCCATGGGATAATGCCCGGATCTGGTCGGTCAGACTCAGTGCATCCCTGAGGCTTCCTTCTGCCGCCTGTGCGAGGAGGTTCAGAACATCCGGGGTAAAATCCAGAGCTTCGGCCATGCATATTTTTTGGAGCTGATTCTTGATTTCAGGAACGGTGAGATTCCTGAACCTGAAATGCTGGCACCTGGACTGTATCGTATCCGGAACCTTGTGGGCCTCGGTGGTGGCAAAGATGAAGATGACGTGGGAAGGTGGCTCTTCGAGTGTTTTCAGAAGGGCATTGAAGGCTGCGGTCGAAAGCATATGAACTTCGTCGATAATATAGATCCGGGCCCTGCCTGAAAAGGGAAGAAAATGGATCCCTTCTCTCAGGGAGCGCACATCGTCGACACTGGTGTTGGAGGCTCCGTCGATCTCCATGACATCGGGAGAAGATCCTTTTGCAATTTCAATGCATGAAGAACATTCAAGACAGGGAGCTGTTGTCGGACCATCCTTGCAGTTGATCGATTTGGCAAGGAGTCGCGCGACAGTCGTTTTGCCCACTCCGCGGTCTCCGGAAAAGAGATAGGCCTGGGGAAGGGTCTTTGCTTTCAGGGCAAAGGTAATCGCCTTGAAAACCGATTCCTGTCCGACCAGGTCGGAAAATGTTTGAGGGCGCCATTTTCGGGCAAGGGACATGACTGTTGACATGATCAGGGATCCAATCGGGTGGTCGGGTGGAGGCCTTCGGAGGGAGACCAGGTGATTCCGGGGCACACTGAGTATTCCGATACCGTTGCTTCCTTCCGGACCTGGCGGAGTTCACGGCACTCTGTTGCACGGAGCCTGGCCCCCCCCGGAAGGTCTCCCGTATGACCCAGGGGGTAAAATGGCGGAGAGAGAGGGATTCGAACCCTCGAGGCGCTTATTAGGCACCTACACGATTTCCAGTCGTGCTCCTTCGGCCGCTCGGACATCTCTCCAGTTGACCCCAACAGAACTCTTTCAGAGGACAATTATCCGGTTAAGATATCCCAATCAGGATAAAAAAACAAGGACCAAATGCTTCAATCATGGTCTATAACTGGACGAAAAACGGCGTTTCGGACACGGTCAGTTTTCAAGAAAGGGGGAGCTTGCCGTAACGGCCTCCAGGTCGGATAAGGCATTGTAGTAGTTAATCAGGCTTTTGAAACGGTTGTATCGTGCCTGGTGAAAGTTGTTAAGCGAGGTGATCAGGTATAGAAAACTGATCTTTTGTGTTTCGTAGGCCGAAAGGGCCAGATTAAAAGCGAGCTCAGAATCAGGAAGGATCTCTCTGCTGTTTGTTTCGAATATTTTAAAGGCCACAACTGTTTTGGCCTGTGCATTGAGCGCTTCTGTTACAGCCAGGGATTTTTTCCAGATCAGAAGCCATTTTTGGGCAGATACGTTTTGCCTGAGCGAAGTAATTTTCTTTTGCTGTTTGAGTGAGAAAAAAAGGGGAAGATTGAACATGATGCCAAGAGAATAACAATTTGTGTTTGAAAATCCGTAGCATCCGATATCCCCCTCAGAACCCTGGAGCTGAAAGTCAGGGAGATAGTCCATCTCGGCCCGGGAGAGCTGTTTGATGCTGAGTGCGAGAGCACTCTGGAGTTTTTTGACATCGGGTCGTTTTTTATCAAGGGACAAATCGAGATCTGCGGTCTTTGAAAAGTGGACGGAAATCTTCTGAGGAATCCTGGGTTCTTCAAGCTGTAAAGGGGTATTCAGGGGAAGACCAAGAAGCGTATTGAGCTGGCGCCGGTCAGAGACAAGTGCGAGTGTCATGGCAATGCGCCTGAGCGTTGCCTGTTTGACCGCGTTCTTTGCACTCAGGTAGTCGAGGAGAGGAGCTTTGTTTGCCGCAACCCGTATCCGTGTTATTTTCTGGACCCGTTTGAGCCAGTCAAGAAGCCGGAGATTTTCTCGAAGCCTTTCCTCGTCGAGAAGGATTGTGTAGTAGGCTTTTTCTGTCTGGTTGATGAGAGTTCGGCGGTTGTCGAGATAGTCTTCGTGACGCAGTGCTGTTTGGGACGCCAGTATTTTTTGGTCGAGCCATGCTTTTCCGGGAAAGAGCATGTTCTGGAAAATGGACCATCCTGTTCCCGACCCATAAGGAGTGCCTGTCCCCTGGTTACCAATGCCGTAGAGAAATTCAATGATGGGATCGGACGGTGCCATTGCGGTTTCTTCCAGAAACGTTCTCGCCTGCCAGGACGAACGCAGGGATCGTGTGGACGTATTTTGCGAAAGAGCCATTCTGACCGCCCTCTCTACTGAAATGGTCCTGGTTCCTGCTAAAAACTGTTTTTGCGTTGAATCTTCCGGAAGCGGATCCGAATGGACCGGGATTGTCTCGCCGAATAAAAGAAATACGAGGGTAAAAAACAAAAGGGCCCGTATCAAAGAGCGAATACAGTTCATTCTGACAGGTTCTTGGGTGGATTTCCTTACATTGACAGAAATATCAGACGTTTGCGGGAATAAGAAGGCTGGAAGCATTTTTGATCATGGCATATGTTTCATCCCAGGAGATAGCAGGATAGGGACGATCTGGATCCTCGCTGACGGACAGAACCTGTCCTTTTCCACTGTCAGGCCACGTTGCGGAACTGCTCAGAAGAATAACCCTGTTTTGGGGAGATCTTTCCAGGATGGACTGGATCATCCTGATCTGGGACTGGCCAAGTGGACTTCGGAGAAGGACAAGCGTCATGTTCAATCCTCAGAAAAAAAGAAACTGGGAATATCGGGTAATGTGTTCCGAAAGCTCCTCAGGTGTCATGGGCAATGCGCCAACCGGAGGTGTTGCCCCTTCTTCCGGTTCGTAATAGATTTCAACGCCCATTTCCGGAAATCCTGTCCAGAATTTCATCAGGATCTCCCCGTCCTCAAGGTCTTCAAGATTTTCCATGAAGAGAGGCAGTGCTTCCTTGAAAAGGTAAATGCCTACGGGGATCTCTCCTCCGACAAGCCCCGCAGTAACCCGAACGGCTTCCGCCGGTCGGGGGCTTTCCCGAGGATCGCTCTGGATAAAGACAAGAGTACTGTTTGATGCCGGATGCTCTTTTGATGTCTGGGTCATTGGGGTTCTTTCCAGGAGTCAGTTGAAAGAAACAAAGCGATCACACCCCTCCATGATTTGCGTTAGCATAACAAGACCGCAAAAAGTCGTTTTTCCGGGATCGTTGATCCGCCGGGACTGTGCGCCATAGGCGCAGCTGTATACATGAACGGTCGGGCCCGGCAAATCCTGGACCCAGTCTAAGGGAATAAACCTGGTTCCTTCGTCAAGAAGATAGAGATATACAACATCGCCGCATTTTTGGGCCGCGTGAATCAGTTCCTGGACGACGGGCCCATCCCCTTTGTCGGGATGGGTCGACAGGAGAATGCCGAACTTCATGCGCTGTCCCTGTTCCTTTGCGAGCCAATCACGCTGAAGCCTTTTTCAAGCGAAGATCAAAAAGCCCGTCGGGCCTCTCGGAGATGGAAAGAATCTCGTGGCCTTCTTCCTGGGCGGATCGTGGAACGTTCTTGATGGGTTCTCCCGGATCGAGAACGACCTTCAGGATTTGTCCCGGGGCCATCGTTTCAAGCTTGAGCTTGGTCTTGACAAAATTGAATGGACACTTGACCCCTCTCAGGTCCAAATCCAGATCTTCCTGCTGGCTCATCATTTGCTCCTTGCTGAAAACTCAGACAGCGACTGAAAATAAAAGCTTGACGGTCAGATTCTACCATGTCGGCATCGTGAGAAAAAGGGCTTCCTTTAATGTCTGGGAAAATATCCCTGAAAGGAAATCCCTACTCAAGCTTCAAGAACTCCGACAAGGGCAGTGGAGGATCGACAGGGAGCTTGATCCTGGATTTCAGGTTTTTCCAGACGACTGACGATGCCTGCTCAAGGGAGCAGTTTCTGAGCATGATGATGGCCAGTCCCTTGTCCCAGTCGAGAAAAAGCGGGTCGGGTATCCTGTGGGATTTCTGGAGTCCGGGAAGTGTTGCCTGGCTTAGGCCCCATATGGGCAATACGGGAATTTTCTGGGCTTCCGCGGAGTTGTTTTCAAGAATTCTGGAGATGGGGACGAGGCCATCGGGGGAGTAGCCCTGGCCTGACCAGTATTTGCTGAAATGGAACCTGGAGCTTTGAAACTGTTGTGCGCTCATGACCGACTGCCTGGAGAAATCCCTAAGGTAGGAGGAAAAGCGGTCCACGCCGAACTGATTGAGTTTCTGGTGGTTGATGGAGATCCAGAAAAGGGGAAGGACCTGTCCGATGAACATGGGTGTTCTCATCATGACATCAACTCCTTCCATGTAAGCCTGGAGTCTCGTTGTGGGTATGTATCCGCTGGGCTCATCGGAGTCAAAAATATTCCTGACCCATTTCCCGGCGCGGTCTTCGTAGAAAAGATGGGCCCCCTGCCTTTCCTTTCCAACTCCGATATAACTGTTAATGCGATGAATATGGATGGAAAGGGAAAGCTCTTCCGGAAGAGTCGTGATCGCCTGTGTAATGAGTTCTTCTGTTTCGGCATCTTCGAACCAGTTTGCAAGTTCGGAAAACAGGGACGGAAGCTTTTCTCCGTCTATCGATTCCTGAAGTGCGGCACATTCTTTCAGGTCGGAAGCGGGGGATAGCGACAGGTGTGTTCCGAATGGTGTCGGGGTCAGGATAATACCCAAAAACAAGAATTCACCCATTGTGTTTGGCACCAGAATGAAACGGTCCGTTATCTGGGATTCGAGATGTTTTGCCTTTTCGAGGAATTCCTTCAGATGGCTGCGCTCTCCGACTGTCACATGTCGGGAGAGATGGTCCAGAAAATCGTCGAGGGTCTTCTCATGCCCTATTTGTTTCCAGAGTCCCTTGCATGTTGGTGAATAGAGGACCAGTCTCTTGTTTTGGTAGAATAATCCCTGATATGGTCCCATGGTTTTTTCGAGGGAGTCGAAGATTTTTCTGGGTGGGAATGGTGGCCCGAAAAAGGCTCTTGGGCTTCGGTTTTCATAAAGAAGCATCGGTTATATCCTGTCTGGAGGCTAAAAACTGGACCCTCATGGCCAAGTGGAGAAATCTTCCAAGCTCAAAAAAAGATTCATTATCCTAGGTCTTATCGGTTCTATCCTCGTTCGGTTCATCTGGGCAACAAGCAGGAAGACCTTTGTCGGTTTCCAGGACTATTGGTCCAAAACGGCAGATGGAAATGGTGTTCTTGTGGCATTCTGGCACAACCAGGGGCTCATGATGCCTTTGGCCTGGAAAGGGTTGCGAGGCCGGTCCAGAATCATTGTCTCCCGCTCAAAAGATGGCGACCTGATAGCGGGTCTCCTCCGTGTTTTCGGCATTTTGTGCGTTCGGGGCTCATCCACCCGTGGAGGGAAGGAAGCCCTCTCGGATATCCTCGCCGCCGGAAGTGATCCGGGGATGACCCTCGTAGTGACTCCGGATGGTCCCAGGGGACCGGCCGGAGTGGTCAAGGAAGGAGTTGCCTACCTTGCCCTGAAGACGGGCCGACCTCTTTATTGCCTATCAGTATCCTACACTAGGGTTCATATGTTCAAAAGTTGGGATGGTTTTCTCCTGCCCTGGCCCTTTGGAAAGGCATTTTTTGTGTGTCGTGGCCCGATCTTCTTGTCAGGCGGGGTGGATAAAATCGCTCGGAAGAGAGTTGGAGAACAAATACAATGGCACCTTGACCGGGTCAATGAATACTCCCGGGCATTGTCTCTGGGATTTGTCGATGTCGGGACCGTTGAAGAAAGACTTCGTGAGGTTTGTCCTTTTAATGAAGAGGCAAGTTATTCCCGGGGGAGGGATCTTTTGGGTTCATGACCGGGCAGGACTGGAGGGCTTGTCCTCATATTTTTTGGTGATCTCATAGTATTAGGGTTCGAACGGGTGCACGACAAATTTTTGAGAATGCGCAGAAATCCGCCCCTGGCCGATCTCACGCACATCTCCTTGCTGTGCGCCGCTCGAAGAAGGCTTCGAGCCTTCCGCTGAGTTTGGCGCATCGAAGGGCAATGATGGCGTTGGCTCCCTCAAGACTCCAGAACATGCCGGACTGTCTTCCGTGTGGCCGACCGCTGGTTTGTCAGCATCACCGTCGATACCCCGGACGATTCACATCTGCCCAAGGCCAAAAACCAAGGCGTGGTGGGTGTGGATTTGGGCGTATCGGCGCTGACAACGCTCTCAACGGGAGAGGCCATCACCGGGCCGAAGGCGCACAAGGCTTTGCTGTCCAGGCTGCAACGGCTGTCGCGCAGCCTGTCGCGCAAGCTCCAAGGCTCGGAGAATCGCAAGAAGGCGAAGGTGAAACTGGCAAGGCTGCACGCCAGAGTCGGCCATATCCGCAAGGATGCGCTCCATAAACTCACGACGGACCTGACGTGCCGGTTCCACACCATCGCCATCGAGGACTTGAACGTGCGTGGCATGGTCAAAACCGGCACTTGTCGCGCGCCGTGTCTGATATGGGCTTTTTCGAGTTCCGGCGGCAACTGGAGTACAAGGCGGCACAGCGCGGCGGAATGATCGTCGTGGCCGACCGCTGGTATCCGAGTCGTAAAACGTGTTCGGATTGCGGTCAAAAGCTCGAAACTTTGCCGC
>JAKBPM010000079.1 GCA_021829515.1 Nitrospirota bacterium
TTTTCCTGTGATCGCTGCATACCTTCCTGCAAGCACTCAATGGCTTTTTGCCAGTCATTTTGTCCAAGGTGAAACTCGGTCATGACTCTGAAAAATCCCGCTTTTGGTCCATGGTGGGAGATGAACCTTTCTCTTAGAGCATGAATTTCTTCAACAGATGTCCCTTTTTTCAGATAAAGCCTCCCCAAGGTATAGAAAAGGGTCACTGGCTCTCTGGAGTTCTGGTAAACTTTTGTGGCCGCGTCAATCGCCTTTGGAATGTTCCCTGTCATTTCATAACACAGTGAAATCATCCAGAAAAGAACTTCACTCAGGGGATCAATTGTGACCACTTTTTCAAGCATGGGAATGGCATCGTTTGTTTTTCCCCGGAAGTAGGTCGCAATGGCTTTAATGGCGATCGTTTCTGTATCTTCTTTTAAAGGTTCTATTCTTTTGAGGAATGTGTCAAGGAATGATGCTGTTCGGTATCGGGAGGGAATCCTCTTGGGGAAGAAAAGGTCCATCCAGGCCATAACTTCCATGAAGACGAAAGGTTCCCCGCCTTTTTTTTCAATGAGCCGGAGTATTTCCTCTCCCGTTTCGGGAGTCGGGTGAATCTCGAACCCTCGGAGGTAGGCTTCAGTCGCCTGTCCCCATTTCTTTTTTTGCACATAAAGATCACCGAGATTTCGAAAAGATGGGGCATGCTGATGTTGGTGAATGATGGTGCTTGCCCGGTCAAGATCTCCCATATCCAAAACGATTTGCCCCATGAGCAGGCTATGCTCGGGATTGTCGGGCTCAAGTTCGATGGCTCTTCCGATGGATTCGAGTGCTGCCAGTGGTTTTCCGTTCAGTTTGTGTGCCATGGCCATTGTGTGACGAAGGGAGGGGGAGTCGCCCTCAAGATCAAGCACTCGTCGAAAGGAATCGATTGCCTGGGCATATTCATTGTTGTTCATGAGGACTCGACCCATTTCTCTGAGAAGAACAGGAGATTTGGTAAAGATTTTTTCGAGTCCCTTGATTTCCTTTAGGGCTTTTCTTTTTTGATCGGCAATTTCCAATGCGTGGACATACAGAATTCGGCTGTCAATGTCAGAAGGGTTCCGATCGGCAATTGTCCGATATCGGGTGACAAGCTCTGGGTAATCCTCGACAAGAGCAAGTCTTGTAATGAGTGCTCCCCATGCCATGATCGCCTCTACTGGAGGTGTTTTTGTCCGGACCAGGGCATTCAGACGGTCGAGAGCCAGCCACCATTTTCCTAAAAGTGCAGAAACAATGCCCGCTTCGAGAAGGATGAATTGGTTTTCGGGAAATCGTTCTAGCCCTTTTTCAAGTAACCAAAGGGCCTTTTGCAGATCTCCCGCATTCATTTTGAGGGAGGCAAGATAGAGAAAGGACTCTGGACAATTGGAGTTTGCCGGTTCAAAGGAACTCCAATAAAGATCTTCAGCCTCCCGGGTTCGGCCGGAGAGTTCGAGTATCTTTCCTTTTTCGGCCTTGATTCTGGATGATTCCGGATTTTTTTGAAGAGCTTCGTCGATCAGGAGGAGCGCTCCCTCAAGATCTCCCCTGTTGACCATTTCTCCGACATGATGAATGAGCAGGATGGTTTGTCTGGGTTCTTCCTGGGCTTTTTCAGATATTTCCGGAATCATGCGCTTGCCTCTCTCCTCGTTTAAGCTCCTGACGAAGGCTCCTTTTGGAGATTTTACAGTGTGTTCGGGAATTCTATCAAATCTGTCCGGATTGCTCCATCTGTTTTGATCACTCCCTGTTTTTAGGACAACTCATTTAGCTTTTTGAATAACGTTTGTCCTGTCGGGAAAAGGTTGCTATTTTTAGGGTCCCATGGTGGATTCCGGCGATTGCCTTGGTCGATGGAACATTGTCCAGCTTTTGCTTGTACAGTTTTTCTAAAGGAGAAACGGTTGCATCAACGCGAGGAACGGGGAGGGGAATTTATGGTGTCCAATCTTCTCGGTGTTTCCCGACTGATCTTCAAGTGGATTCCCCCCCCTCCAGATGGAAAAGCTTTTCTGGTAGGGGGCCTTGTTCGGGATTTTTTACTTTCCGGGTATGGTCCTCCTGATCTCCGGGATGTGGATATCTGTCTTTCGGGAGATGTCTTGAAATGGAGTGAACGAATTTCTAAAAACCTCTCCTGCGAGGTCATTTTTGAGCCAAGGTTCAAGACGGCAAGGTTCTGGGTAAAACACGGAAGAGATATTCATGTCGATATTGCGATGGCAAGAACGGAAGTTTATGAAAGCCCTGGAGCTCTTCCCATTGTGACTCCAGCAACCCTCCTCGAAGATTTGGGGCGAAGGGATTTTTCCATTAATGCGATGGCATGGCCACTCGAAGAGGTTGGAGATTGCCAGGATCGGCTGATAGACCCGTTTGGTGGCCGAGAAGATATTCATTCTGGAGTATTGAGAGTTTTACACAGAAACTCTTTCCGGGATGATCCTACCCGAATGTTTCGGGGTTTCCGTCTGCTTTCCCGTTTTTCCTTTAAGTGGGAAGAAGGGACTCAATCGCTGCTCTCTGAAGGTGTTTCGCAAAAGAGCGTCCTCACGATTTCAGGAACACGTATCCGAAAAGAGTTTGTCAGAATTTTTCTTGAAAAAGAACCTGTTGATGTCTTGAAGCGGATTTATCTGTCGGGATTGATGTGG
>JAKBPM010000026.1 GCA_021829515.1 Nitrospirota bacterium
CCAAAAACAGGATGATCTTCATGGAGATTCTCCGTTAAAAAAATTCCTGATATCAATCCCCAGCAGAAAGGAGAGCGCATTTCTCCCTTTCCCGGACATAAAGCGTCCGGGAAAGGAAGTCTGCGCCAGATACTGATGAAAGAAATCTCGGAGATGAAAGACAAGATCAGAGCTCAGGTCCAGGGTGCAACAATACTGAACATCTCTTTTATCGGGATCGTCAATGGACTGTTTGAACATTTGGGCAAGGAGCCCTCCACTTCAAGGGAGCTCGCAACGAAAACAGGGATGGATCCGGACTATGTGGAAAGATGGTGCGATGCGGCCTATGCATTTGGTCTGATTGATGCCGAAACCCATCAGTTCACTCTTTCTCCTCTTGGCGAAATCATGAGGCCGTCCCACCCCCAGACGTCCATGCCACAGGTGGTGCAAGCCGTTCTTGGCGCTCATATGTCCGAGCGGATAGCAGGACTCATGCGGACTGGAGAGCGGCCGGGGGAAATCATTCTGGGAGAACGGGAGACCATTCTTCCCTGGTTTGGACCCATGCTCGAGGCAACCTTTGGTCCGATATTTGAAAACCAGATTTTTCCGGCCATTCCTTTTTTCACGGAGATCAACCGGGACGACGCACTGGCCATAGACCTGGGATGCGGAAATGGATGGTACCTCCGGGCACTCGCAAGACACATTCCCAAACTCAATGGTCTGGGCGTGGACGGATTCAGGGAAAACATCCAGCAGGCAACCAGACGCGCCGGGGAAGAAGGGTTCGGGGATCGTCTCCGATTTATCCAGGGAGATATTTTCTCCCTGGATCTTGAGAAAAAAGCGGACATGATCGCAATGAACAGGGCCCTGCATCATGTCTGGAGCGACAAGGAAATCCTTTTTCCCATGTTTCGATCCTGTCTTGCACCCGGAGGAGCCCTCGTATTCTGGGAACCATCATGGCCCCAAAAAAGGGAAGACCTCAAGGCTGACGGGAAACCACCGCTTGCCTTCCAGAATCTGGGAGAGCACGCTCAGGGCAACAGGCTTCTGAATCCTGATGAAATTGCCGAAGAATGCCGGAAGATTGGACTCACCCCAACCGTCTCACTGTTTTTAAACGGCAATGAAGCGGTCGTCGTCGCAAGGAATTTGTCCTGAGAAGATTTATTATTGCAGGAAACACCTGTCAGGAGAGCGCTTCTCCGGCTCCCTTTTTTTCTGGTAACACAATGGGCATAACCGACCGGATAAGCGTATCCCTGACATCCTGCTCAACAAGATCTCCCGCCGGGAACTTCACCCGGTAGCTCACCGTTGATGCTGAAAAATCCAGGAGATGGAGACTGATATCCTTTTGAGAGAGAGCATAGTGTCCTGACAAACAGTCAAGGATTTTTCTCTCGATCATTTCCGTATTTCCAGACGACGGGATATCGATCCTGAGCGTAATCCGGTCCCCGTCTTTATTTTTTTCAAAAAGCATCGCCTGCAGAAGAATACTGTTGGGCAGCATGAAGCTTCTGCCATCATCCGACCTGAGATGGGTATAGATCATTCCCAGGGAAACAACCGTTCCCCTATACTCGGGAGCCAGCGTTTCATGGGAATAAGTCGAGGCCAGCCTTGCGTACTGCCATGTGACAATGCTGATCTCATCCCCGACCTTGAATGGCTGCGTAAATGCCAGGACAAAACCGGAAAAAAAGTTCGTAAGACTGCTTTGCGCCGCAACACCGATGACAATCGAGAGAACGGTTCCTCCAAGAGCCAGATTTTCAAAGCCTTTGCCCATCAGGCTCAGAACAATGAAAACCCCCGATGCGATAAAGATAAAATCGATAAAGTAACGAGCCGATGTCGCCCGCTCTTTGCCGATCCGTTCGCTCAAAAACGGGATAAGGTCGGCAATCAGTGTTCTGTAAAGAGTAAAGAGGATGAGAAGCATTCCCGAAATTTCAAGGAGATTGATGGCCTCTGGGTACTGCTTGTAATGCCTTCCAAGGTCATGAACACCCATAAAAAACAGGGGTATCGATAAAAAAACAAAGAAAAACCTGAAAGAAATAAAGTGGTTCTTGAGCTTTTCTCCATTTGTTGAAGGACTATCTATTGGTGGCATAGGGCTTATTCTCCTTCTTCTTTTGGACGATCAGGAAAAGGCCAGGACAGGGAGGACAGGACAGGGAGGACAGGATGTCAGTCCCCTACTCCCTGTTTCTGGCAGAATCAACGGGTACAGTCTGGCAGGAGACTACATCGTCAACACCACTCGAAATCGGGCTTTGTTTGACATCATGACCTGGTAGGCCGTTTCAGCCTGTTCCAGGGGATAGGTCTCCACCATTGACCTGATACCTGCCTGATGCGCAAACAAAAGGGTCTCTTCGGAGTCTTTTGCATGGCCGGACGGCCATCCGGAAATCCTTTTTCTCCCGCCAATCAGCTGAAGAGGGGATATGGAAAGAGGATTGGCATCGACACCAACAAGGACCATGTTTCCGTTGGGCGAGAGCGCATCGACCAGGCGGGAAGCCAGAGAGCTGCTGGGAGCTGTGGCAAGAATCACTTTGGCTCCCCCCATTTTGGAAAGGGAAGAAACAGAGTTTTCCGAGTTGAGATCAATATAGTCATGCGCACCGAGTGAACGAGCAAGAGATTCTTTTTCTTTCCCGGAAGAAAGCGCCACCGTATGAAACCCCATTCTGGAGGCAAACTGGATACCAAGGTGTCCAAGACCGCCGATCCCCTGAATCGCCACAAGATCCCCCGCACGGGCCCCGCAATGGCGAAGGGCATTGAAAGTCGTGACTCCGGCACACAAAAGAGGCGCAGCATATTCAGGAGCCATTCCCTCCGGAACCCTTGCAAGAGCTTCCTCTCGAGCGATCATATATTCTGCATAGCCTCCGTCAGAGGAAATCCCTGTCACCCTGGCATTTGCACAAAGAATGAAATCTCCTTTCCGGCAGGCATCACATGCAAAGCAGTGTCCCCCATGCCACCCCACACCGACAGTGTCACCGGTTTTCCAGGCTGAAACATCTTCTCCCGTTTTTTCAATAACGCCCACAACCTCATGGCCAGGAATTCTTGGGTAAGCGATACCAGGAAAAAGCCCTTCCCGGACAAACACATCGCTATGACAGATCCCGCAAGCCGCCACCTTGACCAGAACCTCTTTTCTGCCAGGATCTGGCTTGTTGCTTTGCCCTGCAGCAAATGGCATTCCCGATTTACTGACCTGAACAGATCTCATGAAAACCTCCTTTGGAAAAAAGGTATAATTGAAAAAAAACCGCCCCAAACGGGTCCGGCAGATCTCATCTGATCATCCGGGGTAAAAGGACAATGCCCTTCTTTCATAATGGCGTCTGAGTGGACTCCAATCAAGTGCAGGGGTAGAATCACGATTGCCAGTGATGTGAATTCATCCAGTCTCTGTCAGCAAAAATGATGTTTCAGGAGGAAAGACTTGAAAAATATTGTTTCTGAAGAAAAGCCTGTGGCGACACTTGGAGGAGGCTGCTTCTGGTGCCTTGATGCCGTCTACAGGGATATGGCGGGAGTTTTATCGGTCAAATCGGGTTATATGGGTGGATCTGTGGACAATCCCACTTACCAGATGGTCTGCTCAGGAAAAACTGGCCATGCGGAGGTCGTACAAATTGAATACGACCCGGGAATCATATCTTTCGATGATCTACTGCAGGTTTTTTTCACCATTCATGATCCGACAACATTGAACCGGCAGGGCCATGATATCGGGACCCAGTACAGGTCGGCCATCTTCTTTCACAATGCCGAACAGGAGATTGCCGCAAAAAAGATGATCAAGGATCTTGCACAGAATTATCCTGCCCCCATTGTGACAGAGATTATTGCGGCACAAGTCTTTTATCCGGCAGAGAGCTACCATCAGGACTATTTTTCCGAAAACCCCTCCCAGCCTTATTGTCAGGCCATCGTCAGGCCCAAACTTGAAAAATTCCGGAAGGTGTTCCCCGGGAGATCGGCACAAAAGCAGTTTTAGCCCAACAGAAAGCCGTCCGCAATATTTTTCAAGAAATTCGTTTTTGAGACTTCTTTCCCAGGCTTCCAGGCACCCCCGCAACAACCGCATCAGGTTTGTGGACGGGTTGTTTACGAACTGCCTGTCTGCATTTCCTGGCTCAAGAATCCGGAACGGCTTTGCTGGGCCCAACGAACAAAACAATCGGAAGGGATCGCCGGACTGGCCAAATACCCCTGGTAGCTCCCGACACCAAACTCTTTAAGGTAGCTCAACTCCAGCTCTGTCTCAACCCCTTCAGCACAAACCTCAAGGCTGAGCGCCCGTGCCAAAAGGGAAATCAGCCTGACAATTTCCGAATCTTCTCCCATCGCCCCGATTTGCCGGACAAAGGACCTGTCAATTTTGAGCACATCCACCGGGAAACGTCTCAGATAGCTCAAGGATGAATACCCCGTTCCAAAGTCGTCAATTGCAATCCGGATGCGGTTGGCCTTCAATGCACCCAAAAGATCAATAGACTCCTGAGCCTTCTGCATGACAACCGTCTCGGTCATCTCAATCATGATATTTTCTGGATTTTCTCCGGAATGGGACAACATCTGAAGGAAGTTGGACAAAAAATCCGGCTCCTGAAGCTGTCGTGCAGACAGATTGATACTGATCCGAAGATGATCGAGTCCGCAGCGGCGCCATACAGAGAGCTCCTCAAGTGCAGTCCTGACAACCCACTGTCCGATGGGGATAATCATCCCGTTTTCTTCCGCAAGAGGAATGAACTGATCAGGAGGAACCAGGGAGCCATCTTCAGATATCCAGCGGATAAGCGCTTCGGCACCGGACGTCCTGCCGGTGACCATATCGATCATCGGCTGGTAGTAGAGCCGGAATTCGTTCCTCTCCAGGGCTTTGTACAATTTCTTTTCCATCGAATACCGGACCGTTTGACGGGCCCTGGCCTCGGCGCTGAAAAACTGGACCTGGAAACGGCCCTGTTCCTTTGACTGAGAAAGAGCCATGTCAGCGTTGCTGATTAACGTTTCAAAATCCTGACCATCCTCTGGCATGATTGTCGCACCAATACTGGCCGTCAAGAAATACTCCTGACCTTCAATTGTATAAGGCATCGACAATGACTGGAGAATTTCCGATGCCACCTTTTCAGCCGCTTTTCTTGACTGGATTCCTGAAAATGCCAGAGCAAACTCATCCCCTCCCAGTCTGGCAACAAGATCATTTTTCCGGACAATCTTCAACAGCCTTTCAGATACTGCCTTTAAAACGCGATCCCCCATGGTATGTCCCGATATATCGTTCGTAACCTGAAAGCGGTCAAGGTCCATCACCAGCAGAAGCAGACATCCATCCTGAAGGGGGATCTGATCAGTAACGGCACGGAAAAATTTTTCATAAAAGGATGTCCTGTCATGAAGGCCTGTCAGCTTGTCCATTGAGTCCGCGTCGGAGCAGTCGGAACACTCCTGAGCTTCCTGGGGATTCTCCCCGGAGATCAAAATTCTGAAGGGGCCTGATGAACCCTCCGGGACAGAAAAAGCCAGAACCTCCTGACCGCCAGCAGGACACCCGCTTTCTTCACCCCAACGCTCTTCTTCCCATCGGGTGCTCCTGGCGATCAGATTTCCCGTACCGTCATAAACGGCAATACCTGACCTGCTTTCCATGGGAGAGCGTTCCAGAATGCCAGAATCACCCGATGGCAATGAGCCATTTCTGCTGGCAGAGCCTCTTCTTTCCCGTTTGTTTTCATACATCCGGCTATCGGCTTTTTTCAGGATGGAAGCCAAATCGTTTTTTCCGTAGGGGTAGAGGCAATAGCCGACACTTGCCGCTATCTCATAACCAGAGCCACAGATCGCATAAGGTTTTTTGAGGTGTTCCACCAACTGTCCGATCCACAAGGGAATCTCTGAGTTTTGAGAAAGCCCACGGACCAGAACACCAAACTCATCGCCCCCAAGTCTGGCAACCAGATCTCCAGAACGAACGGAGAGGAGGAGACGATCTGAAAACTCGTTCAAAAGACGATCCCCCTCCTGGTGTCCATACTTGTCATTAACCTCTTTGAACCGGTCCATATCGAGATAAAGGACAGCTCCCCTGCCACCCTCTGCCAATTCCCGTTCAAGCTCGGACAGGAAGAGAATCCTGTTGGGAAGGCCCGTCAATGGATCATGGTGAGCCATGTATGAAAAGAGTTCCTCTCTTCTTCCCGACAAACATTTCATTAATATCTGCCACGTTCCGATCCCCACAAATCGGTCCCCATCAACCACCAGAAAACCATCATCCATGGTTTTTTTAAGAGCATCTCCCTGAAACCGTTTACCGATTTCATCTATGTCGCTCGACACCTGAACCATAACGGGTCTTGGATCCATAAACTCCGTGATGGGTTTTGGACCAAACAATTCATGCGAGTAACGAAAGGAAAAGCGTTCGATGAGAGTACTTCTGAAAATCTGCCCAACAGGCCTCTCCTCCCTCAAAACCGCAAGGCCTGGAAGGGATGGATCCTGACCGAACATTCGGTAGACTTTCTCAGCAGAGGTGCTTTCTGAAACCCAGCTGTCGGTTACGATCAGTTCTTTCGCTGTATGGACAGGGAGTCTGAGACGCGGGGAAAAGGAAAGAGTTTCAAGCGTGGGAAGCATATCCGAAACAAGTGATTGATCGATCATCAATAGCCTCCGGGATGAGAGCAAAAAACCGGAAATATCTCCCCATCAGTTGATCGGGACCGATCAACACTAGATCTCACAAAAAAACAGCAGATCAAGAAAGGGTTACAAAAAAATAAATAGAACATACAAGGATTGTTGGGCTCTGCCTCATACCGATAGGCTAGGACTTGGCGTGGATTACCTCTGAACGACGAGAGTTATACTCAATTGTTGTGTATGGAGAGGTCAAGGGGAAATGGCGTATCCTGATGGTCGCCAAGATCATCAACCTTTTTGAAAGGAGTGGATACGCCATGGGAAAGAATACCGATCTTGAACTCAAGAATCCAGGAATTCCGTCTCCCGTTTCGGATAGCCTGACAGAGCTGTTGCGGGAGGGAGCCAGGAGGATGCTCATGGAGGCGGTGGAAGCGGAAGTGCAGGAATTTCTCAGTCGTCATGCCGCATTGAAAGACGGGAAAAACCGGCAGAGGGTTGTGAGAAACGGATATTTGCCGGAACGGACGATCCAGACAGGGTTGGGGAATATCCCGGTCAAGGCGCCGAGGATTCGGGACCGGGCCGGAGAGATCCGTTTTTCCTCCAGGATTCTCCCGCCCTATCTCCGTCGCACCAAAAGCATTGCCGAGCTATTGCCATGGCTGTACCTCCGGGGGATCTCCACCGGCGATTTCAGTTCGGTTCTGACCAGTCTTCTGGGCCAGGATGCCCCGGGACTTTCGGCCGCAACGATCCGGCGTCTGAAAGAGACCTGGACGCAAGAACATCTCCAGTGGGCAAAACGGGACCTGTCCCAGAAGACATATGTCTACCTCTGGGCGGACGGGATTCATTTCAATGTCCGGATGGACGAGGCCAATCATTGTGTTCTGGTGGTCATCGGGGCCACGAAGGACGGGAAGAAGGAGCTTCTGGCCATCCAGGACGGCTATAGGGAAAGCGAACAGTCCTGGAAGGAACTGCTGCTCGATCTGAAGAAACGTGGGTTGGCGATCGATCCCAAATTGGCGGTGGGAGATGGGGCGCTGGGATTCTGGAAAGCCCTGCCCGAGGTCTTCGGAACCACCCAGGCCCAACGGTGCTGGGTGCATAAGACGGCGAACATCCTGAACAAGCTCCCGAAGGCCAAACAGCCCAAGGCCAAAAGCGATCTCCATCAGATCTGGATGGCGGAGACACGAGAGGCAGCGCACAAGGCGTTCGACTATTTTCTCTCGGCCTATCAGGACAAGTATCCGAAGACTGCCGAATGCCTGAAAAAGGACCGGGAGGCTCTTCTGGCTTTTTATGACTTTCCGGCCGAACACTGGATCCACATCCGGACCACGAACCCGATCGAATCAACCTTTGCCACGGTCCGGCATCGCACCGTCAAGACCCGTGGATGCGTCTCCCGGGAGAGCATGCTGGCGATGGTCTTCAAACTGGCGATTACGGCTCAAGAGCGCTGGAGACGGCTGAAAGGGTCGGAGCGCCTGGGAGAAGTCCTGGAAGGGATCGTCTTCAAAAATGGAGTTCGGGAGGAGGAAGCCCATGCCGCCTGAGAAGGGAGTAGGCCATGGAAAAGGAGAGGGTCCGAACGCCGGGGAAGGATCTCTCCTGCAGTTCAAGGTCACGCTGAAAGGGATCCGGCCTCCGGTCTGGAGGCGTTTTATGGTTCCGGAAGACTTCTCGCTCTCCGACTTGCACGATGTCCTTCAGGAGGTCATGGGATGGTGGGATGGTCATCTGCACCAGTTTCTGTGCAAGAGAAAACGGTATGGCGTTCCAGATCCCGATTGGGATTTCGACAAGATCATTGACGACAGCAGGATCACGATCAAGGATCTCGCTCTTTCCGTCAAGGACAAGATCCTCTATGAGTACGACTTCGGAGACGGATGGGAACATGAGCTGGTGGTGGAAAAGATCCTGCCGGCAGAAGGGAAAATCGTCCCCGTGTGTCTCAAGGGGGCCCGGGCTTGTCCGCCAGAGGACTGCGGGGGACCCTGGGGATATGAAAATCTTCTGGAGGTTCTCAAAAATCCGGAAGACGGGGAATACGCGTCATGGAAGAAGTGGCTTCCCGAGGACTTTGACCCGGAGCATTTTGATCTCGACGGAATCAACAGGCGCCTGTCTTCGAGAAAGTGGACGACTCCTCCTTCCCGGAAGAGACGGAAAAAGACTGTATGAGCATTCCGCTCATCTATTCGGGACGATCAGGAAAAGCTTTTTCCAAAGCCCTTCATCCACAACATTTGACCATATCTCTCGACGAATCAGAACAGTTTTTGAATAGATATTTTTTTAGCCCTTTTAAATAACCTTTTTATGGCAGCTCTCTTGCAGGTCGCAAACTGCACCCATAGTACGGCTCCGATTCCTCCCCTCTGGGTTACGAACTCCGCCGCATAGGACGGGCTCCGTTGGCCTACTGCCCAAGAAGGGGAACTACGGCTGGAATGTTAAGGATAAAATACCTATATCACGTATAGCACGACAATGGTGGAGAGGATTTTGAAAAGAGAAAGTGATTTGGTCCGACAATCAAAAATTATTCAAAGAAGTCTCTCGACGAACAACTGATCCCGTATTCTGCTGTGGAATTAGTCTCTCAACAAAGCCCTTTTTGAACGTCGTAGTTCTCGACCCAAGGGGAGCCTGAAAGGACGTCTTCTTGTCGTCGACCGATTGACCTTTCCTTATACAAAGACTAAAATAATATCCGTAATAAGCAAATATTAAATTTAATAGATACTATTTTAGTCTTTATTTTTTAAAAGTGGAGCCTTTATGAATACCGAATTCCCGGTTTTATTTACCGAAAAAGAAATACTCCTGAAAATAGCAAAAGATATAAAGGCTATCAGAGTTAAAATGAATCTCACACAAATGGAGTTATCAAACCGTTCAGGGGTATCTCATGGGACGCTCAAAAAATTCGAGCAGTCAGGACAGATATCTCTAAAAAATCTCGTCAAACTTGCATTCGTATTGAATAAAAATGACGAACTCGCTTCAATATTTGAAACAAAAATTATTCCAGATCTCTTTATGCTTGAGAACAAACCAGAAAGGAAACGTGCCAGACACAAAGGAAATTAAATGGCCACATTCAAAAAGTTAAAAAAAATTTCTGTTTGTCTAAGGTTCACGCCTGAAAATGATATTCCTGTCGGAGTCTTGGCTTTGGTGGACGGGCGTATAGCCTTTCAATTCTCAAGAGAATTTGTCAAAAGAGACTTACAGATTTCTCCGTTCAAATTGCCATTTTCAGAACAAGCCTCATTTGGTCCAACAGGGAGGTATTCAGAGGGGCTGCCTTTTGTGTTTGCGGAATCTCTTTCTGACGGGTGGGGCAGGCTTGTCGTCGACCGTTTTCTGACGGAAAATGGCCTTTCTCCCTCGGATGTTGGGCCACTTGACCGCCTGGCTCTTATTGGCAGCAGAGGTATGGGTGCCCTCGTATATTATCCAGACATGTCAGAAACAGACAATTCTATTGACTCTCTTGATCTTCCTGGTTTATTGGCCGGTGTGGAGCAAGTTGCTGAAGGAGCCGCAAGTGAGGTTTTGCCAAAATTGGCCAAGCTTGGTGGTTCTCCAGGAGGAGCAAGGCCAAAGATCCTGGTAGGCATTAATTCAAACGACCATATCATTTCTGGAACGGAAGATCTGCCAGCCGGGTATGTCCCATACATTGTAAAATTTCCAGTCAAATCGGAAGTTCTTGGTCATTATGAGTGCGAAACAGAATATGCGTATTCAATTTTGGCCAGACTTGCCGGAATAGTAATACCGGAAACAAGACTGATCCAGATAGGCAAACAAAAAGCGTTTTGCATACAACGATTTGACCGTATTCAAGGATCGTCCAAAGAAACCAACAAACCATTTGCCAATAGAGTTCACCAGCACACGTTTGGTGGACTATTGGGAATGGAGCCAGGACAATCAGCATGCGACTACAAACACTTGTTGCTGGTGTCAACAAAATTGACTGGTGACAAAAAAAACTCCATTTCCTTGTTTCGCCAAATGATTTTCAACATTGCCACACACAACCGTGACGATCATGCAAGAAACTTCTCTTTTGTTATGGACAGTAATGGAAGGTGGAAGGCTTCTCCGGCATACGATCTGTTGTTTTCATTTGGTCCTGGTGGAGAACATTCAATTTCCGTTATGGGAGAATACAAAAAACCAGCATGGAAAAACATTGTGAATCTTGGCGAAGAATTTGGATTTTCAAAATCAGAAGTTACGGGAATCGTTCAAGAGGTTGAAGAGGCTATTAAACAATGGCCAGAGATAGCCAAACAAAGTGGTGTGCCAAAAGCTCCTTCCGAAAAAATATCCAAAAATTTTCAAATGACAATCATGGACGATCGTATGTGATGTTTTGATACAGCCTAAGCTGTTTGATTTTGTCCCAACCAAATTTTACCGTTCGGTATTATTTTTCAAGAAAAACAGCAATGGTTAGCGGATTCATACCGAACGGTAAAATCGGCAAGAGACCAGACAAAAGACCAAGAACAAAATGGCGTTGTCCCTATAACAGTATATAATTTCATATACGAGTTATGATGGAAATCAGTGTACGAGGGAGGATTGCCAATAGCGGCGCGCTCTACTGAAATGTGGTTCACCACAAACACAATCATTTCAGCGAAAAAAAGAGCGCGCCTTAAGAAAGAAGAATCCGTCAAAGGGAAAAAAGGTCAGAATCCGTCGATGCTCTCACGGAGTATCTCCGGGAAGGGCCCGGAGACTTCTACAGGTGGCTGCGGAGGCGGAGCTGGAAGAGTTTTTGGAGCAGTGGGAGTTGGTTCGGAACCTGAAGGACGGGTTCCGGGAATCTTCCGAAAGCTGGAAAGAGGTGCTGCGCATCCTGGCGGAGAGAGGGCTTAACGCACCCCTCCTGGCGATCGGTGATAGGGCCCTGGGGTCCTGGCCGGCGTTGCGGGAGATCTTCCCGACCACAAAGGAACAGCGATATTGGCAACACAAGACCCTGAACGTCCTGAACGACCTGCCTAAGTCGCTTCAGGCCCGTACCAAGTCCCAGCTCCGAGAGATCTGGAATGCCGAGAACCGGAAAGAGGCACGGAAGGCGTTCCAGGCGTTTGTGAGGAACTACGGGGACAAATACCCGAAAGCGGCCCAATGCCTGAAGAAAGACGAGAAAACCCTTCTGCCTTTCTACGACTTCCCACGGCCCGTGTCGATCCGGACCACCAACCCGATCGAATCCACCTTTGCCACGATTCGGCACCGGACGGATCGGGCGAGAGGATGTTTTTCCCGGGAGAGCCTCCTGGCGCTGGTGTTCCAAGGTGGCGATGTCGGCGGAGAAAAGGTTCCGGCGAATAAAAGTGTTGAAGTGTATTTTGTATCTGTTAGCTATTTGTGTGCCATAAGATTTTTTGGGTTTTCTGGAAGTGCTTTAAGTTGTTTATAAATATGGTGCGCCCGGCAGGAGTTGAACCTGCGACCTTCAGATTCGTAGGTCCCTGCCCCTGAAAAAACCTATCAAAACATACAACAACAAAATAAAACAAAATAGCTATTTTTAAAAGACTTACTTTATACACCGGCAACAGAAAACAACACAAGGTTACACCAGGTGTCGGGTAAATGAAGGGTACAATCTATCTTGCCAATTCTTATAAACGACTCATTCACCCTGTAGAACCATTGCATGACATACCCTATTGTTGTATAAACCCCAAATGGTGATTTCAACCCCAGATATCGCCTTGTTCCAATGTTCCAATGTTCCGAAAGAAAAATTTGAATTTTTTTGGGAGAACACAGTGAACATAAACTCAGATCAAGGAATTACTGCTCAAATAAAATCCCTGAGAAAAAAGATCGTTCTCCTGAAAGCCGACCAAAAAGCATGGAACCATATCTTCTTTTTTGAAAGAATTGCCAATATTGCTGGGATTCAGATTTTATCTCAAAAAAAACAAGCAGATATGGTCATACAATCACTTTCAGGAGTTTTCTTCACTCAGTTAAATGATCTTCAGGAAAAATTGCAAGAACTACAACATACTGCCCGTCTTATAATGGAAGACGCGTCAAAACCCAGAGAATCCCCACCTCCGACTGAATACCCAAAAAAAGTGGTTACGGAAAAGGAGGCGGCCGACTATCTAGGGTTTCACGTGGGGCACTTGGCCAGGCTTCGAAGAATGGGTAAAGGTCCACCATATCTCCGAGTTGGGGGGGGAAAGTCTATCCGATATCAAATAAAGGACTTGGACGATTATTTAACCACAAATACTGTTGCGAGTTAATCGAAAGGAAAAAATGTTCGAAGACGACGAAGCAGAAGCCGAAGACGGGGAATCAACGGACCGAAAAAAAAAGAAAACAGTTTCTCCCGAGATTGAGTTTGCAAACTCCCTCTCCCACGACCTCTATAAGGCTAAAGAAAATTTAGTTTATCATTGGAACGGTAGCTTTTGGGAAGTTCCCACCTCCTTTGAAAAAACAGCGTTGCGTTGGCTAGCCCAAAACAACCCGAAATATGCAAGTTCCAGAAAAGCACGGTCATTAGTCGATACAGCCGTTAATTTTTTAGACGAGCTACCTGAAGCGGATCAAAATATTATTCCTGTTCTTAACGGCTACCTCCGGTTGTCTTCCAAGGGCTCAGTTTCATTGGAAACTTCGGACCCTTCGTTCGGTATAACTTATACTGTTAACGCCAAATATGACCCCCAGGAAAAAGCTCCCGCATTCGAAAACTTTCTCAATGAAGTGCAACCGGACTCCGACGTACGAAGCCTTATCCAGGAATATGTCGGGTATACGTTTCTGACGGACACAAGGTTTCAAAAATGTCAGGCGTGGATCGGAAAAGGGCGGAATGGGAAAGGAACGCTCGCAAATATTATTGCTAGCTTGCATAGAAGAGTTGCAGCAATCAACATTGCAAGCCTCAGCGGGTTCGGCTTATCCGGATTGGTCGGAGCCTCTTTAGTGCGTGTGGACGAACTTCCCCGCCGAATAGACGAGGGATTCTTTAAAACCTTAATCTCCGGTGATCCAATTCTTGTCGACATTAAGCATAAATCCCCCATGTCCATGAGAGTTAAGGCAAAATGGATCATGTGCGGGAACGATCTATTTCAAATCCGGGACCAAAGTGACGGGGTGTGGCGCCGGCTTCAGATCATTCCATTCACGGTTCAGATCCCAGAAAACAAAATTGATCCCTTTCTGGAGAAAAAGATTGTTGAAGGTGAGTTGTCTGGAGTGCTGAATTGGGCACTGGAGGGCTTGCAACGACTTCTCCAGCGGGGCAAGTTCATTGATTCCAAAGCCGTTGCCACCGCCTTGGTTGACGCGAGATTTGGACAAAATTCTATTTATGCCTGGGTCCGGGAAAGTGAACCAAAAGTTGTAGAAACTCCAGAAATACCAAAGGACATAATTTACACCCATTACAAAAATTGGTCGGATCAAAGGGGTTTTAAAGCAGAAAATGAAATCGCATTCTGGAAAAACTTGCGGAATTATCTATCTCCTGTCGACGTTCAACGAAAACGAGACGCGGGATCACTTCGATACTATGTAAACATTGCCGTTTCTGCTTAATTCTGCCGACATAATCACGGTCAACACGGCCTAAATCCCGGATCCATGGCAGATTCCCATTTATTCTATAGTAAGCTGCACATGGGTGTTCTTACAAAAGGATACTTACTCAGTATCGGAGCCTATACCCAATTGGATCACTTCGATAGCGCCACACAACCGTCAGCAGATCTCTCAGGAAGATTGGTGTCTAGAGTCAAAGTGTTTTTGACACCCAAAATCCATGGGTGGTCAAAAGACCTTGTCAATGTAGATACCTCGGCAAAAGAGTTTACGTTTGTCATGGAACAACTAACAAACGGGTGGAAGATCGTCGAAATCAAGGGCCCCAGCCCAGGATAAGAACTCGCTCAATTCTGTTGGCATACCCAAAAGCAGTCATATTCATAAAAAAAGGGGGAACTTCATAGTCCCCCCCTCTCTACCTTTATATATTTTTAGAACAGTCTTCTACCGACATGATCACGGCTAATACCGCCTGATCGCCAGAATTCGTAGCAGACTCCAGAAGTTCCAACGGAGTTTCGGAAAACCCCTCCCTCAAATAGGCAGGAATCTCTGGAAAAACCTCGTAAAACTCCTGAACTTTTTCTTTAAAAACTATCATATCTATATCTTCCGAAGGGGTATAGATCTTTAGCACAGGGGCCTCCCCTTCGATTTTCACCCAAAGAGCGAGTCGCTCTCCTTGCGTACGGAAAGATATTTCTTCGGTGCTGTCTTCCCGATCTATTTCTATTCTTGTTTCAGAGCGAAAATCTGACAATACACCATAAAATTCCACGTCTGTTAGAAATTTATAGCGGAAATCGGCTTCACTGTTGTTTGAAGTTGCAATTTTCATTTTTCCCCTTTGTTTTTTTGGTGAGACCTTAATGATTTTGAGGTAACAGGCCGCTGTAGAGCAAATCTGGACGCAGCTTGAAATTTGACTTGAATTTGAGGATTTGTATAGGAATTTTTTTTGATAGAATCCCCAAAGGAATTCATTTGGAATTGAACTTCAATATATGTATCATATATACATTATAGTTGTCAATACATGTTGTTTACCTTCTAATTTCCCCTCTCGACTCCTCTCTCCCTACTCACCGTGAACATGGGTATTATCGCTTTTTTAGACCAATCAACGGGTTAACCGAACACTTACTCTTCTTTGTTACTAAGCATTGATCATTGACAATGATTATATCGACATATAAAATACCGGCTGTTTTGGAGTTTACACAAGCATAAGTACAGAAAAAAACTACCATATTCTTATCCATAGCCTTTAATAAAACAAGCTAACCGAATTACCTATAAAAATTAAAAATGACCTTTAACTTAGATCGGTTAGCATGCGGAAGAATTACAATAAATTTAAAATGCCAGTCCTTCTATCTTTCACATTAAGTCTTCTAACCCTCCTCCTTACAGCATGCGGTTCTAGTGGCGGTGGTGGTTGCGTTTGAGACCGAGCGGG
>JAKBPM010000080.1 GCA_021829515.1 Nitrospirota bacterium
TGATAGGAACAGATCCGGTGGCGGAATCAAACATCACGGGTCTTTTCCTCAAGCGTGCAGCAAGAAAGAATCGGGCCAAACTCTATGTGGTGGATTCAGAAGCGATTACGCTTTCAAATAGGGCAAGCGATCATATCCGTATCAATCCAGGCGGTGAAAGCCTTTTCGTCAGTGTTCTCTCAGAAGAAATTGTTTCGGGCGGAAATCTTTCGGATGAATGGCTCACTCGCAAAGAAGAACTTTTCAAGAACTGGAATGTGGATCCGGGAGTTTATCAAAGGCTTGTTAACGATCTCAAGACAGCTGAAACGGGTATTCTCGTTACCGGCCGGAAGATGTTCCGAAACGAAAATGCTTCCCTGTCGATGGTGAATATGATGAAAATGACCGGAGCATTGGGGTGGATTGAAAAAGAAGGTTGTGGAATTCTTCCAATCCCGGAAACGGCCAATGACTTGGGAGTTCTCATGATGGGAGCCACATACGAGTGGCTCCCCGGACTGCTGGATGCCAGAAACGAAACCTCCCGGAAAAAATGGGAAAATGCATGGGGAACAAGTCTTTCTTACGGTTCTGGCGGGGGACTCAATCAAATCCTCCAAGGAATTGAAGAAGGAAAAATCAATGCCCTGATCACTATGGGTGAAAATCCGATCGGACATTTTCCTGCCGGATCGAAGGTTCGGGAAATCCTTGGCAAACTGGATCTGATAGTTTCTCTGGATATGTTCCAGAACGAGTTGGTGGATATGGCTCACTTTGTGCTTCCCGCATCCAGTTCGTTCGAGAGAACTGGCCATTTTGTCAGCGTCGAAGGATTTGTCCAGAAGTCTGTCCAGACAATGGCACATTGGGGTGAAAGTCTGCCAGATTGGGAGATTCTCGAAAAAATTTCTCTTGCAATGGGCAACCCCATGGGATATGACTCCTCCGAGGGGATAATGAAGGAAATTCTTCGCTTCCTTCCGGATTTGTCTCCTTCTACGCGAAATGGCGAGCATTTTGTTGGCGGAACAGGGGATATTCATCTCGTAAAGCCAGTTGAATCTACCGGTTTCTCAAATCCATCCCATGTCAATGAACCTGGAAACATTTCTCGACTATCGTTTGAGATGCCTCCTCACAAAGCCAACCGGAACTCGGTTTCCGCCCGTTTTTCCGAGTGGAACGGAAGGACTCAACCTGTTTTGGATGCGGTGTCAGTGATTCCCGGAGAAGGGGAGTTTGTATTTTCCATGACGAAATCCCTCTTCCATTCCGGAAAGATGACTCTTCAGGACCCGAATTTGAAAAAAATTCAACCAGAAGGTAAACTCCGCATCAACCGTCAGACAGCCCGGAAAAGGAAAATCAAAAAAGGCGAAAAGATTACTTTGAGCTCTATCCATGGGCGCTGTTCCTTTGTCGTTGAACCGTCGCCGATGGTTTCAGAGTTCGAACTCGTCTTTCCGGAACACTTTGCAGACTCACAGGTTCTGGCGCTCTTTCCTTCCGAGATAGCGTTTTCTCCTGAGACAGGGACTCCGACTACCCATCGGATCAGGGTTTCCTTGTCAACCGAGACTGTCAGCTAGATCATTGCCAAACGATATGGAATCAGGGAAGCGACATAAAGGGGAATCCCTGTAATCAGAAAGGATTTGGTTTCGTGCTGAATGATCTTGCCAGTGTTGTAATCGTCATAGTTGCTGTTTTGTTCGTGCTTTTGACAACGATTGCCTATCTGACATATCTGGAGCGAAAGATTCTCAGTTTTATGCAGGATCGTCTGGGGCCTATGGAAGTGGGACCCTGGGGACTCTTACAGCCGTTGGCCGATGGAATCAAACTTGTTTCAAAAGAAGACATCATCCCAACAGAAGCCAATGTCGCCATTTTCAAGATAGCCCCGATCATTTCCCTGGTTCCTGCCATTATCTCGTTTGCAGTCATCCCGTTCGGGAAGAATTCTTTTCACTTCCTGGGGATCACGACACACCCGTACATTACAGATATCAATATCGGCATGCTTTATGTTCTGGCGCTTTCTTCAATCGGTGCATACGGAATTATCCTTGGAGGATGGGCATCGAACAATAAATACTCGTTGTTGGGTGCTCTCCGCTCTGCGGCCCAGGTGATCAGTTACGAGCTGAATGCAGGAATGTCCGTCATTGGTGTCCTGCTTCTGGCCGGATCTCTTTCGCTTGTTCAAGTTGAAGCAGCCCAATCAGGAGGCTTCTGGCACTGGTATATCTTTCCTCAGATCGTTGCTTTTGTGATTTATCTGATCTCGGGGATCGCGGAAACGAACAGGACACCGTTTGATTTGCCGGAAGCAGAATCCGAGTTGGTGGCTGGTTTTTTCACGGAATATTCCGGCATGCGATTTTCCCTTTATTATCTTGCTGAATACGGGAACATGGTCATGGTGTCGTGTATTGCTACGATTCTTTTCCTGGGAGGCTGGAACTCACCGCTCCCGTTTTTGGATTTTGTTCCACCGTTTATCTGGTTCATGCTTAAAGTGTATTTTTTCCTTTTCTTCTTTTTCTGGATCCGGGCGACATTGCCTCGCCTCAGGTACGACCAACTGATGAGATTCGGTTGGAAAGTTATGTTGCCTCTTTCA
>JAKBPM010000027.1 GCA_021829515.1 Nitrospirota bacterium
GTCGGTCAGATGGACGATCTTGTACCAGCGGGCCTGGGGAAAGCGTCCATAGAGCGTTCCCGGACCTGGCGCGATCTGGACCGAGTTGTAGATATTGTAAGGTTGCCATCCGAACAGTGACCAGTACCCGAATTCCGATTTAGGATTAACTTCAAGCCTCTTGGTCGGTTTTTGGGGGCATTTTTTTTAGATGCAGCTTCGATCACCTTCGGTCAGGCCATCTTTGCCCCCTTGCCTTCAAAGTGGAACCTCTTGCCGTTACTCCCAACAGTCCATCCCACCAGGGGAGTTCCGGGGAATTTCACATGGAAATCATCGATTATCAAAGACTTACATCTCACCTTCTCAGAAATTTCCCACTCCGCACCTGTCCGGCTCTTTGTGTAGAAGACCTTCCTGTTTTCCCGAATTCGGATCTGCGTCTTATGCCGAACCGAACAGTTCCTGGCATTGACCCCGAATTCGGGACAGAAATGCCAGGGAGTCCGCTCCCACTGCAAGCTTCACCACAAGACTCCGGGCATGCCGTACGATTCGGCCAGCCATGGAAAAAATCTTCCATCGGATGGTTTGCAGCTTCCATGTCAGGCCGGAGGCCGGAAGAAGGTCCCGCTTGAACCCGATCAAGAGGTTGTAAGTCAGAACTCCGACCCGGAAGAACACAGCATTGGCGTGAAAATCTCCGGTAGGCATGTACCCCACACCCACTCCGTTCTTGAGTTCCTTGAAGAAGTTTTCAAAGTGGCCCCTCAGCTGATGCCAGAGCAGCACCTGTTTCGAGCTCCATTCCGGTCCTAAATTGGTCGCCACCACCCAGTACCGGTAAGAGACCATGTGAGGAAACAGGGGTGTGCCGGAACATTCCCTCACCCGCTTCACAATCAACCGGAACGCTTCCGGGGTGTTTTCCATCGCATGAAGCGTTTCCGCCACCTCACAGCTCTCTGCCAGCGCCTCACCGCTTCCGGAACGGGTGACCGGAACCCAGTCTTTTTCTTCGATCCGGTGGATCAGTTCCATGACGGCACTGTTCTTGTCCGCCGTGATGGTCCATTGAACCCCGTCCGCCGTCAATGCATTGATCAGTTCGGCATTGTAGGATGCGCTGTCGGCCCGTACACGGGCCACCGTCTTTCCCACACTGTTTGCCAGCGCCTGACCTCGTCGGTAGACGGCAACATGTCCCGCTTGTGGGGAGACATTCCCCTCCCGGAACTCATCGTCGACAAAAACCTCCGTCTCATAAAATGCCGCCATCATCGGCATGTAGCCTTTTTCATTCAGGTACGAATACCGGGCCTCCTCCTTATGCGATTCGATGAAGCTCGCATCGAGATCCAGTGTATAATCCTTCACCTGATCCCGGGACAGAATCTCCCGGTTGATTTCGTCCCGAACCTTCCCCAGTCCCAGAAGCCCTTTTTCCCCTTTATCCGGATCTCCCATACGGCGAAGCCACTGACCCACCGTGTCTTCGTCGGGAATCACAGTCTGCCCCAACAGGGCCAAAAGATTTTTTTCCCGTTCCAGCTCCCGCAAATCCGACAGCGTTTGTCCTCCCAGGCTCAGAAGCGTGATCAGGCTCTGCACAAAGACGCCTGGCGCAAACCCCCTGTTGCTTCCCGGTGCAGGCAGGTGTTGTTCAACCCGCTCACGGACCTTCATTCCGTTCAGGTACTCCCCAAAGGCCAGAAACCCTCCCTGGCCTGTCAGCGCTTCCTCTGTCCGATCCACCTTGATCCTGATCTGTCCACCGTTTACCATATCCGTCGGCCCTCCTTCTCTGTTGTGGTTTTCACCTCGTAGGTGAGAGTGTATCTCATCGAAAATCCAACAGGAAAGAGGGCTTTTTTTAATTTCCTCACACTTCTATCTCGGAATCAGGGCTGTCCCTAAAAACTGAAATTTTTTTAAACACGCTAAAAATCAAAATAGGCTCCGAGCGCGACATAATTTTCCTTCAAGAACGGGAAATCATACATTGGCGAATAACCGTTATAAAAATCAATGGCAGTCCTGAACTGTACCCAGGAAGCGGGACGATGGGTCAGGATTCCGATTTGCAGATCCTCTGAAGGGGTATATCCGTTTATCCCCTGGGAAATAATGTTGACCGCCATATAGGCTCTTGAGTAGGCTTCTTTCCATTCAGGTGCATAGAGCTCAAATCCTGCCTGCCCGATCAGGGAATCCTGAGCGGAAGGATAATACCCGAGACCTACGACACGATAGGCACCCCCTCCATAGATCCGGAAATACCGGGTCACATCATACGATGGTATGATCTGGAGAAGCTCCTGCCCATAGTCCGTATTCTTGTTGAGATTCATTAACGTGGTGTAGTCGTATCCGGTGTGCGAGCTGTCATGATAGAAAAAGATCCGGGCAGAGAATTTGTTGTATCTGATCGTGATCGGAAGGCCAATAATGAAATCGGTGCTTTCAAGAAACGTTGCCGTCTGAACAAAAGCGAATCTTGAAAACGCTGCGCCCATCACACCGAGCTGGATCGATTTGTTGATCCCGGATATTTCGCTTTCCCATCGGATAATCCCGATATCCGCACCAAATGTCCCGTCGAATTGCCCATAACGGTTGTTTGATCCCAGGAAATAACTGATATTGCTCGTAGGCTGTCTTGGATCCGCAAGAAGTGGTGTGAACACATCACCCTGGGGGAAAAAAATGACCCTGTAGCCATTCGCATTGATGGCGCCATCTTTGGCATCTTCTTCCGGTGTAAATGGATCCTGATAAAGAAGAGCCGAAGAAGTCTGCGGAGGTAATGCGCTTGACGGAGACGGCGATGCAGCATCGGCTCTTTCAGGATGGAGAGGAGAAAACGAGAGAACCAGTAAAAGGGCAAGCAGTTCAAGTGAAACGTATGCGATCCGGATTTTGCATTTTTTTAAAACACTCATAGGAATCAATTCACTCTCCATACATTAAACAGATTAACAACAATGAAAACCGTAACGTTTTTATCGCAGACCAGTTTCTATATGGGGTTTTCTTCTGAGCGGCAATCAAGTTTTTTGCCAAAACACCCCAAATGCGAATGAGCCGTATAGCTTGGCGACCAAAGCATCCCATTCCAGTACCGGTCAGAGAGATCCTTGCGCTCTTTTTTCAGAAGACGGCTCGAAACACACTTCAGGCTGTTGACAAGCGTTGAGACAGCAGTTTTAGGAGGAATTTCCACAAGCAGATGAACATGGTCCGGCTCTCCCCTCATTTGAAGGAGCTTCGCGTCAAAATCGCTGCAAACACTCTTGAAGATCGTCTCAAGAATGCTCAGTGCGTGGTTGTCGAAAACCTCACTTTTTTTGACCGCAAAAAAGACCAACTCAATAATAATTGAGAAACTGCAGTTTCTACCTGTACGCAAGATCGTTTTTTCATCCATAGACCAATTCTAAAACAAACATTCAGGATGTTCAATTACGACACCAGAGAGGCAGGATTGTTTATCGCGATTCGATAAAGCCTGATTTTTATCGCCCGCGGGAGTATCTGGAAGGATTCCGGAAATGTCATAATACAGAGAAACACACCTGATAGCAGACTAGCTTCAGTAAAGAACAGTTTTTTGAAAGAGAGAAAATGCTTCCACAAAGTCCGGATTTGGCTCCGTCATCACTTTCAAAAAAAGACTCTGGCTGGACACTGATCGAAATCGTTGTGGTCCTTTTTGTCATAAGTATTGTCGTCGCCATTATTTCACCTCATCTGAAACTCCAGAAAACACCAGGTCTCAGAGAGGTTTCCCTGAAAATCGCCGGAGAATACAGGGCGCTTTACTGGGAAGCCATCTCAAGACAACAGGTTCTCCGCCTCAAGTATGATCTGGACAAGGGAACCGTTTCTGCGTTCAGGATGGCCCCCGATGGCTCATTAAAACCAGTATCGATAAGGGGCATCTCGGTCTGGAGCATTGCACCCAAGGTCCGATTTACCCGAATACACACACTTCATCAGGGAAGGGTCGAATCAGGCAGAACCTTTACCCAATTTTTTCCAACGGGAGCTGTCGAACCAACAACCATTCACCTGTCGGACCGACATGCCCACTCCATGACGATCACCGTCAATCCGGTCAACGGTCGCACGCATGTCTTCAAGGGCGATGTGGAGGTTCCTTCCCTGCCCCCGTTGTTGCCTGGAGGAGCAGGCAGCGGGGCTTTCATGGGAGCCGGATGAAAAGCATGCGGAAATCAGATGACGGTGGTTTTACCCTGATCGAAGTCATGGTGGCCTTATTTATATTCAGCGTTGCGGCCATCGCACTTCTTGCAATCAGAACAAATGCCGTAAAACTTGATGAAAGAGCGCGGGACGAAGTGGAGATGACCGTTCTTGCCAACAGGAAAATGTCCGAGATTGTCGGCCAGGGGTTTGCTCCGGTCGGAGACGTGTCAGGTGGATTTGGAAAAGAACACAAAGACTACCATTGGGAAGAAATTGTCACCGCATCTCCATTGCCCATTATTCGACAGGTAACGGTTAAAATCACGAAAAAGTCGGGAAAGAGAAAGATTGTGGTCACTCTCGTTTCCTATATTTCCGGTATTCAGTGATGCTGGATAAGCCCCAAGGCTGCCTTTCAGGAAAGGAAACAAACTGTGTCGATGGCGGATTTACCCTGATCGAAGTTCTTGTCGCATTCATGATCTTTGCCATGATTCTTGGACTGCTGTTCGGAGCCGTTGAGAGCACGCAAAAAGTTATGTCCATTGCAAATAAAGGGAACAGGATCTATGAAAATGTCCAAAGCGCCCTGTTTCGCATTCATGGAGAAATTCTTTCAACCTACATCAATCCCAATGATCCCCTCACCTACTTTATCGGAAATCCTCAAAGTGCCGGGGATGAGGAGACCGACACGCTGCTCTTCACCTCCCTGGGACAGACACGACTCATGCAAAACGCTCCCGTCTCGCACCTGATGGGCGTTCAGTACGTACTCCTCCCGGAAAAGAAGCCAGGGGAATATGTATTGGCCCATGAGCAGGACACGAACCTCCTAAGCTATGGAACCGAAGCCGTCCAGGCCGAACCCCTGCTTCACCACGTTCTCTCCCTGCGTCTTTTCTATTTTGACAGCCATGAATGGGTGAACCAGTGGAATTCCATGCAGAGCCATCTTCTTCCCGTTTATGTCAAGATTGTCCTCAAGGTAAGAGCAGGAAAAAATGGAGAAAAAACATTTACGGACGTCGTTCCGATCCCTTTGTCGACGGTGATGCAGACTCAAGGGGGCAGCGTCTCTTCTGTCGGCGGGTTTTGAGCTACTCTCCCCCATCCATATTGTCGTAACCGTAAGCGAGGTTTTCAAATCTTGTGCAATGGCCCAGAAAGGCAAGATTGACTGAACCGATCGGTCCGTTTCTCTGTTTGCCGATAATGACCTCAGCCTTCCCCTTGTTGTCGAGGTTCTCCTTGTTATAAACCTCGTCCCTGTAGATAAAAAGAACAATATCCGCATCCTGCTCGATGGCGCCAGATTCCCTGAGATCAGAAAGAATGGGTTTCTTGTCCTTTGGGCGATTCTCGACAGATCGGGATAACTGGGCAAGCGCAATGACAGGGATGTTGAGCTCTTTCGCCAATGCCTTAAGCGAACGGGAGATCTCGGAAATTTCCTGTTCCCGATTGTCGGTTCTCTGGGAACCCTTCACCAACTGAAGATAGTCCACAACAATCAGTGAGAGATTTTTATTTTGCGCCTTGAGCCTTCTGGCCCTGGCCCTGAGCTCATAAACGGAGAGGTCCCCCGAATCATCAATAAAAAGGGGCACATCGCTGGCCTCACCGAATGCCTGCATAACGGCTCGCCAGTCATCGCTTGGCAATTGGCCGGTACGAAGCTTCCAGGCATCGACCCGGCTTTGTGAGCTGATGAGACGCATGAAAAGCTGCTCCTTGGACATTTCCAGGGAAAAGATTCCAACAGGCAGCCTGAGATCAAAAGAGACGTATTGGGCAATACCCATGGCAAATGCCGTTTTTCCCATGGCAGGACGACCGGCAACAATAATCAGGTCCGATGGGTAGAGCCCTGTTGTCATCCTGTCGAGATCAATGAATCCTGTGGGGAGTCCAATGACGGCATCAGCGATTTCCCTTGAACGAAGCTCTTCAAGCTTCTTGAACTGGGTATCAAGGTACGGAACATCCCCTACCTTTACAAAACCTCCAGAGTTCTTGTGGGATCCAATTTCAAGGATCTTTCTTTCTGCAAGGTCGAGAAGCGATTCGACCTCCTCTGTCTCCTCATAGCCCTTTTGAGCAATGTCCTCAGCCGCCAGGATAAGCTTTCTGTAAATCCCCTTTTCCGTCAAAAGTCTGGCGTAGTGCTTGGCGTTGGCAGCTGTCGGAACGATATAGCTCAAGTCTTCTATATATTGGGGAGCTCCTGTCAGACCGTCCCACCCTTTTTTCTTGAGACGGTCCGACAAAGTCACAGGATCGATGGGATGCTGGATCTCGGCCATTTCCCTCATCACCAGATAAATCTTCCGATGGGCATCAAGAATGAAGTCCTCCTCCCTGACGTTGTCACCGATCTGGGTAAGGACTTCATTATTGAGAAGAATCGATCCTAAAAACGATTTTTCCGCCTCTATGCTTTGAGGAAGATTCCGGAAAGCTTCATTGCCGGATTTTTTGACATTTTTCATGATTGCTCCGGGGAGTGCCGATTGTATTTTCAGGACGGATTTTGATGATGCTCTTGCTGGGGAACAGTGTCTTCATGTGAAGGGGAATGATCTGTCTGGGAGATCCTGTGAGAGGACCCGTTTTTCAAAAAAGAGATAAAATCATCGCCCTTCTTCCAGATGACCTCGGTCACATTGGGAAATTTCTCAAAATAAGAGAGGTCAAGGAGGTGGAGTTCCCTGTTCCCCGGAAAGGAATCCGGATAAAGGATCCGGACAGGTTGCCGGTTTGGCGTCAGACTGGAGACGAGTTTTTCGATCAGATGATAGGCTCCCGCATCTTCAGGCTGAAGGAGAAAGTGGATTTCTCCCTGGTCCCGAACCTCTTTTCCGATATTGCTTGAGTCATCGATCCGGTTCAGATGGAAGGCAAATCCGGTAGCCGGAATATTGGCCCCAAACAGGGCAGGAAGTTTATCGTATCTCCCACCCGATGCAATTTCCCTTGTCGACCCCGGAGTATAAAGATGAAAGAACATTCCGCTGTAGTATGGACCAACGGGGGCCAAGGCAAGATCGAGGACAATCTCGGATGGAGCATGGGTCCATTCCTTGACAAGGGCGAGAAAAGACGCGTCGACCTGGCCATTTGGCAAGCATGACGACAAGGTCTCAAGGGAAGCGAGTGCCTCGGGAAGAGGAACAACATTTCGAAGGAAAAATGACAGTGTTTCAGAAAAACACTTTATCTTTCTGGACGAAAGAATCTTGTTAGGTGTTCCGCCCTGGATGATTTCGTGAAGGGAGCCTGAGTCATGAGCATAGAACAGCCTTGATATTTCCTGTCTTGAAACTTCAGGAGCGATCTCTGCCACAAGGTCAAGAATTGTTGTTTGGAGCCCCTGATGAGACAAGACGAGTGTTGGGTCCCAGATGGCAAGCTTTCGCGCTCCCTGCAGGCAAAGATGAATAATTTCCCAGTCGCCCCAGACGCTTCCATTTCCCCAATACTCGACTCCAGCCTGGAAAAGTTCCCGTTCAAGCACATGGTGGTCTTCATGTCTAAACACCGTTGTGCTGTAGGAAAATCTCAAATCATTGAATCCCGAGTCGATGGCATGAGCCAAAAGCCTGGCTATCTGGGCAGTCGCATCGGGTCGCAGGATCAGGACATGCCCCGAAGTCCGGTCCTGTATGGTATAGGACTTTTCAAGGAGGGCCGGATCGATTCCGGGTCTTAAGGCATCAAGGTACTCAAACGCAGGAAGAGCAATCTCCCGGTACCCTCTCTGTCTGAAAAGGTCGAGAAGTTCCCCTGCCACTTTCCGCCGGAACGTGGGATTCCCCGAAAAAAGAGGGCCAACCCCTTTCGGAGTCAGCCCTCTTTTTTCCAAACGGGAAGCAGGTGCCTGATATTTTTGCGAAATCTTGCTCATGCCTTGGCAGAAGGAAGATGGAGGATCTTGAGAGAAAGGATATTCGGAATCTTCCGAAGCTCTTCAAGAAGAGCCGGGCTGATTTCATCATCCACGCCAATCAGGGAAATGGCCTTTCCTCCCGGGAAGTCCCGACCGAACTGCATCCTTGAAATATTGATCTTGTGGTTACCCAAAATGGTGCCAACCGCCCCTACAACACCTGGCTGATCCTGATTGGTAAGGTAAACCATGATTGGTTCGGGAATGACTTCAACAGGCAATTGATCCATCGAAACGATCCGATAATCCCTCTTTTGAAAGACCGAACCGGCAATCTGGTGGGAATCATTTGCAGAAGAAATCTTGATCGAAAGGAGACCCGTGTAATCTCCGTTGTGAGTTGAGCGAACCTCGACAACCTCGATTCCCCTCTCTTTTGCGAGGATCGGAGCGTTGACCTCATTGACCCGGGTATCGAGGATTGGAGACAGAATCCCTTTCAATGCGGAAATCGTAACGGCCGCCGTAGGAATAGTAGCAATCTCTCCTGAAAATTCGATGGTTACCTTCGACAGGGGCGAGGAAGAAATCTGGGAAAGGATATTCCCCATGATCTCGGCAAGCTTCTGGTAAGGAGTGACGATGCTCATCTCTTCCGGTGAGACAGATGGAAGATTGGCCGCATAGCGAATGACACCCTTGGCAAGGTAGTCCACCATCTGGTCTGCGATCGCCAGCGCCACATTCTCCTGGGCTTCCTTTGTTGCCGCCCCGATATGCGGAGTTGAGATAAAGGAATCGATCTTCAACAGGGGATGATCGGCAGGAACCGGCTCCTGAACAAACACGTCAAAAGCCGCGCCGGCAACATGACCACTCAGGAGCGCTTCTGCAAGATCAGCCTCGTTGACAATTCCGCCCCTGGCACAATTGACGATATAAACACCTTTTTTCATCTTGGCAATAGTGGTCTTGTTGATCAGGTTGGTTGTTTCAGCGTTGAGTGGGGTATGGACGGAGATAAAATCCGCCTTTTGGTAAATCTCATCGAGAGATACAGGAACAACGCCCGATTTTTCCGCCACTTCAGGGGTCAGATAGGGATCAAAGGCAATAACATGCATTGAAAGCCCTTTTGCAATCTGGGTAAGGTGTTGTCCGATCTTCCCCATTCCGATGATTCCCAGGGTTTTCTGAAAAAGCTCCACACCCATAAACTTGCTTTTTTCCCATTTTCCGGACCGATTGGAGGCATTGGCCTGGGGAATGCGCCTTGCCATGGACATCAGGAGGGACATGGTGTGCTCTGCTGTCGTAATGGTGTTTCCGCCAGGAGTGTTCATCACGACGATCCCATGTGACGTTGCCGCTTCAAGATCAACATTGTCGAGTCCGGCTCCTGCCCGTCCGACAACCTTGAGACGCTTTGCTCCCTTTAAAATCTCCTTGGTAACCCTGGTCCCGCTTCTGATGACAAGACCGTCATAGCCTGCAATTTCAACGGCAAGCTCTTCCGGGGTCAGTTTTGTCTTGACCACGACTTCAAAACCGGCTTCCCTGAAAATTTTCAACCCATCTTCAGAGATGGCATCACTGACAAGTACCCTGATATTTTCTGACAACGGTAGTCCTCCGATAGGATGTTCTTGTTTTTAGTCCTCGATCAATACGGCCTGGGCCTTGGCAACACCTGATCCGAGAGGATGCTTGTATCCCATGCGGAAAAGGGCCATTTCAACGCCACTAATGGCTGTGATGATGTCAAAAACATCAGAGTAGCCCATATGAGAGAGCCTGAAAACTTTTCCCTTCAGTTGATCCTGCCCGCCAGCTGCGGTGATCCCGTATTGTTTCCGAAGATTCTTGTAAAGTGCTTCTCCGTCAAACCCTTCCGGAGCCAGAACAGCGGTCACAGCATCAGAAGGCGCATTCTTGGCGAAGACCTCAAGACCAAATCCCTTCACACCCTCCCTGGTGGCACGGGCAAGCTTCGCATGTCTTGCAAAAACGTTTTCAAGACCCTCTTCGCGCATCATTTTCAGGGATGTCGCAAGACCGATCCAAAGAGTAACGGCCGGAGTCCAGGCATTGGTATCTTTCAGAAGATTGTCTCTTTCCCTCTTGAGATCAAGGTAGAAACGGGAGCACTTGGCCTGAGCCTGATGTTTCCAGGCTTTCTCCGAAACGCCGATGCAGGCCAGTCCTGGTGGAAGCATGAGCGCTTTCTGCGAACCGGTGATCAGGATATCGATTCCCCAGAGGTCCGTGGTAAGATTGGTGACACCAAGGGCGGTAATGGCATCAACGACCAGAATGGTATTCTCGCGGGTCTTTGTAATCTCGGCAATGGATTTGACGTCATGGGCCACACCGGTTGAGGTTTCACTCGCCTGAACGTATACACCCCTGATGGATGGATCCTTGTCCAGATGAGCCTTGATCTCGGACACATTGACCGACTCACCCCAATTGACCTTGATCTCAATGGTCGTCACGCCAAAAGCTGTGGCGATCTTGGCCCATCTTTCACCGAACTTTCCGCCATTCACAGACAGAATCTTGTCCCCGGGGGACATGAAGTTCGAAATGGATGCTTCCATTCCTGCCGTACCGCTTCCTGCAACAGTAATGACTTCCTGTTCGGTCTGGAAGAGCCATTTCAGATCCTTGCGAACATCCTGAATGATCGGGATAAAGTCAGGAGACCTATGATGGATGATGGGACGGGACATGGCGAGAAGAACTTCTGGTGGAACGGGGGTTGGTCCTGGTGCCAAAAGATACTGTTTTTTCATTCGGGAAAGCTCCTTAAAGCGGATAGTGGACATTTTTGCCAGAAAACACAATGAACATCGCCTGCTGTTTATCTACAGCATTCAGCCCCATCGATTGGAGTGCATTGTCGGAATCGGAATCATTAACTCAATCGAAGAAAGATACATTAAACCGCTTCTGATGACAAGGATTAGTCTCATCCCGAAGCAGCAGGGAGTCCCTTTCGGAGGACCTGATTTCAGCGGGCAGGAGGGAGTACCGTTCCGCCCCAGAACTTCAGCCCTGCCGTACTGGTTCCATCACGGCTCGTCTGACAGTTGTCCCCTTTGTGCCCGACCTTGTTGACCGTATCCTCCGAGTCAAGAACAAACCAGAAATGGCAGGATGATGTTAGCGGCATCATGACTGTTGACATCTGGTTGTTGCTGATATAGGTGGTCGAGTCGGAAAAGTAGGCCCAGACAGTCTGTTTATGGGGAAGCTTGAGCGTTGTCGTTGGAGGCCCCAGCCGCCGAAGAAGGTAGGTCGATGGCTCCCCCTTGTATGAGGCCAGGTGGGCATTGAAATAATCGGAGGTGGGGAAGCAGGATCCAAGGAAAAGAAGGCTGAAAACAGCGACAAAATCCTTGATCCGTCTTGGCTTCATTGGCTTCCCCATTAATCCTGGGCTAAAGGGATTGGGCCGGAGATGATCCGGAGCATCCGGGGCAATCCGGTTTTGGGCCTTCTGCGGGTTTTTGGACAGATTGGCCCGATTCATTGGCAAACTGTTTTTCAAAAAGCAACGTGTTGTCCGAATCAAGTCGAATGGCAATCTCCGAAAGAGTCGCAAGCGATGAAATCACTGGTTTTCCAAGGTTCGTCCGTCCGATTTCAACTTGCAGTATGTCAAGCCGGACCTGAATATGAACAGGAATACTGCACCCCTGACAGGGTGTTTGCTTGAGGACTTCAGAGAGATTCAGTCCGGATATCGGAGCAAAACGGAAAAAAAGATGCCCCATTGGACCAGGCGTTGGCTGCAATGGCCAATTCTTGATCAACACCTGGCTGTCACAGTAATTGCAAGGCAGTTTTTGGGCGATTCCAATGGATATTTTCCCTCCGAAAGGCACCAGAAACGAAGGCACGGAGTTTTGAGGCGAAGACTCCATCTGAACACCCTGAAGCCCTGAAAGGGTAAAAAGCTTTTCATGGGAATCGTACTGGACGATGCTTGCGGGAATCGTCAGGGGAAAGGTTTTGACAACCCCTATTTTCTTGATCTCGTTGTCAAGAGCTTTATCGAGATTTTTCCGATTGTCGGGGCTCTGATTCGCTTTTGTCCTGAGTTCCATGGGCAAGCCCAGGGAAAGGATCTGATAGTCCGGCGTCATGGACGGATGCTGGTGATAGAACTCGAGGAGCAACTGGTATGGAGTCAGCTGGCTGGTACCTGGAACAGGCCAGCCATCGGAGACAAGCTTTGCTGTCTCTATTTTTTTCCCGTTCAGATGAAAGGCCCCGACCATCAAAAGCCCTCCAAGAAGAAAGAAAACCGCTCCGACAACGGTCCAGCGAATGCTTTTTTTGGGCTGGAGTGCCGGAGGTTCCGGTTTTTCAAATGACTCCCGGAGAGTTTTGTATGCACCATCGATAATATCCCGTGATTCGGGGTTTTCCCGATATTCCGGGTGGATTGAAAAAATGGCTTCTCTCTTTTTATCGAGAATTTCGAGATTGGCAATAGGCGATATATCGGGAAATCCTCCGGCCGGAAACCGGAGAATCCGCTCGGGATCATTGGGATCGGATGCGATGACGATACCAAGGAGATCCGCGATTTTGAAAGCATCCTCATGCGAAAGAGGAGAGGATGGGTGGATATTTCCAAGGATCTCCGGAAGCTTGTGGAGATTGGTGATGATATAGGAACGGTCCCGGTTTGGAGGCTCCGAGACTGAAAGCGTTCCGCTTTTGGTAAGCCCCTCAAGGTTGGCTTCATCAGGGAAGATGATCACACCTGTGAGAAAAAGCGATATCCCCTTCTCTCTCAGAAACGATGACAATGGACCTATTCGACTTTTGATCTGCGTGACCGGGTTGGAATTTCTCGGACCAGGGACATGGATCATCTGGTTGTCCGCACTCCAGACAGAGTTCAATGTTCCTGTGACGGTTCCGATGACATTCTTGCACTCGAGGACAAAAACACCCTTGTCCGTCAGCAGGAGCCCGTCAATTTCTTTCTGGCCGATCGGAGAGTAGATGTTTCTTTCATAGAAATAGACATTCACCCCATTTTGCCAGAAAGGATCAATTCCAATCTCGGAGATACGGCTAAGGTCCTTTCCGGAGAGTCCGGTCAGACAAAACTGCCTGATCTCTTCTTCGAATCGCTCGGCGGCGGGTAGTGACTTTAATGACTGCAAGGGATTCCTTTCAAAATACAATAGCCTTGAGGAGGTCTGATCGGTTGAGGATACCATATCTTCTGCATATCAGAAAACGAAAAATCTTTTACTCCGGAACCTTGCTCACATGTTCCAGGTGATCCGTTCCCAGAGGGTCATGCCAGAATCCCCTGATATCTTGATGGACCAGCATGTTGGAAAGTCCTTCCGAAAGAGGGATGACCGGCACTCCAGCTCTCAAAAGCTGGAATTGGGCTTTTTCGTACAATTTTTGACGGAGAGCATCGTTCGCCGATTGGGAAGCCTCAAGAACCAGATGGTCAAAAAGAGGATCCCCCCACCCAGTGCGGTTGTTTCCCGAATCGGTTGTCATCAACGTCATAAAAGTATTGGGGTCAGGATAATCGCCAGCCAGCCGGACTGGTACATCTGGGGAGTCTTTGAATCAAGCTTTGCCAGGAAAGCTTTCCATTCAAGAGACCGGAGATGGATCGTGACATGGAGAATTTTCCGGAAAGATTCCTGGAAGTGAACGGCCAGAATGCGGCTTTGTGTGCCGGAAGGAAAAATAAGGGTAACCCTCGGAAAGTTTTTCCCTCCGGGATAACCGGCAATCGCCAATTCTGCACGGGCTTTGTCGGGGTTATACGAGTAACCGGCATTTTCCGAATATCCCAACAATCCCTTCGGAATGAAGGATCGGGAGACCGGAAATGCATTCTGAAAAAGTTCCCGAAGATCCGAGCGGTCAACAGCAAGGGCAAAAGCTTTCCTGACATGAAGATTGTCAAAAGGAGGACGCTTGATGTTCATGCTGTAATACACCGTGCTGAACTGGGGAATCCGATGCAGATCCGGGGAATGCTCGTATTTTTTCACATAAAAACTCGGAACGCCCACGATATCCAGGATATGGCGATCGTAGAGCAAAAGCTGGGTAACCGACTCAGGAACGATCAGAAACTGGATCCTTTCAAGCGAAGTGTTCGAAGGGAGATCTGTTCGTGCTTCCAAAAGAAGAAAGTCACCATGCCACCATTCTTTTAGAGTAAATCGCCCATTTGTCACAAGATGGCCTGGAAGTGTCCATCCGTCCCTATATTTTTGGATCAGGTCCTTTCGGATCGGATCCGTAATCGGGCTTGTCAGTAAGGAGGGAAAGGCCGACATCGAATGGGATAGGTGTATTTTAAGCGTCTCGGCATTGGGAACCTCTATTCCCACCTGTGAAGAAGTGCACTTATTCGCATGAAAGCAGGAAGCGTTTTTGATATCAAAAAGGTAATAGGCGTATGGGGAGGCTGTTTCCGGGGAAAGGAGCCTTAGAAAAGAATCCCTGAAATCATAGGCTGTTACCTGTTTCCCATCACTCCACGTTCTCTTGGGATCAAGGTGAAAGATATAGTCCTTGTTCCCTGCCGATTCCCAGGAAAGGGCGATATCAGGAGAAACGACGAGATTTTTGTCAAAACGCGTCAACCCATCCATCAGATTGGTAATCACCTCAAAGCTGATACCGTCTGTTGCTTTATTCCAGTCAAGTGTCGATGGATCATCTGCCATTGCCATAAAAAGAGTGTGTGAATCATGGCGGGAAACTGGCTGGAAATGGGGGGAACAAGAAAGAATGGATAACGGCAGCAGGATAAAAAGCATCAGGAAATACCTGATGTCAGGAGGCATTTTCATGTTTTACCGGAACGATAGGGGTTTGATCATCGACAAGATGCCTCAAATCATCGTTAAAGAACTTTTGGAAGGGAAAAATCAGAAGAGTAAAAAAAGGGTCTGAACCCGTCGAGGACGGGAACAGACCCAAAGAAAATTCCGGCAGCGTCCTACTTTCCCACAACCTTGCAGTTGCAGTATCATCGGCCCTGGAG
>JAKBPM010000028.1 GCA_021829515.1 Nitrospirota bacterium
ACTTCTTCTGGAGGGGACTATTCAGAAGAAACGGGTCCGGCGGTGCGGGATCGGAAAAGAGAAACAACTAGGGCAGGAACTGTCCGAAGTCAAAGCCTCCGGAGAGGAGCATAAGACGCAAAGGCCCAAACGCCTTCGCGCATCCTCGGCGAAAGAGGAACGTCCGATCGTGAGATCGGAAACCCCCACTACAGCGTCCGCTTAGTGGCGGGAGAGTTCATAAAGTTGATCCTTTTGTTTTTTCAGGAGTTTTTCTTTTTTTAAGAAAATATTCTTGATTCCGTTTTTATTTTTTGTTTTTATGTGTTTGTAAGTATTTTTATTATATATTAAATTTAATTTAAGATAAATTTATGCTTATGTTTTTTGTTTTTTAAAATAACTTTTGACATATGATTTGTTTGGTGGTAGATTAATCAGATTAAACCAAGATGGTACTCCCTATCCTACTCGATTCCGCTTTATTGCCAATGGTTTTAAGATGAAGGAGGGACCATGCTGTCGCCAGATCAAAAGGTTTTAGAAAATCATTTGTTGTCCATGCTTACAGATAGTGAGTCTTTAAGACTGATTCCATCTCTTGATTTTATCCAGATGAAGCTTGGAGATGTGCTGTACGAACCAAATCTTCCAATGAAGTACGTCTATTTCCCTTCCAATGGTATTGTTTCGCTTTTGTATGTCATGGAAGACGGTGATTCAGCCGAAATTGCCCTGGTCGGAAATGAGGGATTCATTGGGGTCTCATTGATCATGGGAGGTGAGACAACGTCAAGTCGTGCCGTCGTGCAAAGTGGGGGGGGATCCTACCGGATCAAGAGCGCCCTTCTGGTCGAGGAGTTCACCCGGGGCGGTCCCATGCAGAAACAGTTGCTGAGATACACCCAGTCACTTTTGACGCAAATGGCCCAGACCGCCGTATGCAACAGACATCATTCACTCGACCAGCAGTTTTGCCGGTGGCTATTGTTAAGTCTTGACCGTTTGCCGTCAAATGAGCTGACCATGACTCAGGAACTGATCGCCAACATGTTGGGAGTCAGACGTGAGAGCGTTACTGAAGCGGCGGGAAAAATACAGAAGGCGGGGTTAATCTCCTATCACCGTGGTCGAATAACGGTGATTGACCGTGTGGGACTCGAAAAAAGAGTCTGTGAGTGTTATGCCGTTGTCAAGACGGAATGTGACCGCCTGTTGGAAACAAAATACAGCAACTCTTATTGAGCGGCTGATTTTGATCTTTGACAATCTGAAAACGTTTTTCCAATTCCTGATCGTCCGGCAATTCAAGGTCGTATTGTGTCGGCATCAGGAGATAGAAAGCCCTTTCTCCATGATGGATGACCTGCCCGACCCGGACCCACTTTATGGGTGCGGTCGTATTTCTTTTTTGTCCAAAATCCTCCCAATCCAATCGGGTCAAGGAGAATTGATTGGTGTTTTCCAATGGATCCCGAGCGTCTTTTCCTATGGCAGATTTTCTCCACTTTTGTCTGTTCGGACCTCATGTTGCTCTGTCGCTTCATGAAACATTTCCTGTTGGGCCCTGATCTGCGTTTTCAGACTATAGGCCTTCTGCGTTTCGGTTGCCCGGTGCCCCAGCCACTGAAGTGAAACAAGAGAAATGACAACGATCGCCAATGATCCCCCGAACTCCAATGTTCCGACCGGATCTTTCCATCGAACGAAATGCTGAAGGAATGTCGCACCCATGATAACAATGATGACGCTCAGAACCTTGCTCTCAAGATCGGTCAGCGATTCTATTCCAAGGGCGACTGCGACATTTAAAGGGGAGATAAACAGACTGTAAAGACCGACCCCCACCAGGTAGAAAACAACCGCCTCAAGCATTGTGCTGACGATGTTCAGATCCCGGCTCATTGAAATCCCGTGAGAAGAAAAAACTCCTTTTGCCACATCGGACCAGGACTGATACAACGCTCCAACGGCCTGAACGGCACCGATCAGAAACAGGGAAAATGCGGTGACCATTACAGAAAGGACTGCAACAAAAACAAGATATCTGGACCTTCCGAGAAGAACGTCCAGAAACTTGAAAAAATGATTGGATTCACTTGGCAGCTTCAATCGGATCACCTGTACCTTCAGGATTCATGGCAGGGCAGAGACAACCCCATGATGGATCCGAAGCTCTCTCGACCGACTTTGGCAAATAGCTTCAATCGCTACCAAATTTTTGGGGCACACTTCCGGCTATTTCGGAAAGACTTCAAGCAGACTGACGAGGTCCTCTGCATGTTCTTCTTCCACAGCCAGAATGTTCTCCAGCATGCGGCGGGTCGTGGAGTCCTTGTCAGCGATCCAGAGAATCATTTCCCGATAACTGTCAATGGCAATCCGTTCGGCCACAAGATCCTCCCGAATCATGTCGACTAGGTTTTTTCCCTCTACATATTCCGCATGGCTGCGGACCGCCAGCCCTTCCGGATTAAAATTCGGTTCGCCATTGAGCTGAATAATGCGGGCAGCGATCATGTCGGCATGGCTCTGTTCTTCAATTGCGTGTTGGGCAAATTCCTGGGCAACAGCCTCGGCATTGATCCCGCTCGCCATAAAAAAGTGTCGTTTATACCGAAGGACGCAGACCATTTCTGTGGCAAGGGCTTCGTTTAAAAGATTGATCAGCAACTCCCGGTTGGCAAGATACCCGGAGGTCACCGCTCCATTCTCAATATGTTTTCTGGCTCGCTCCCGCAACATCTTGATCGTGCTGAGAGAAGAGTCCTCTTCTTTGTTCTTGTGTTCTTTATCCATCAGCGTTCTCCTTGTTTGATGTTCCCGGGCCTGATCTTGGAGTGGTCAACGTTCTCTCCAGTTGATTTTTCGGTTTCTTCCTAATAACCAGACTGTGCCGGTGAAGGTTTGGTGGCGTTTTCATGGGACTGGTTTTTGATCTGCAACTCATTTTTGACGGATTTCACACCGGCCACCCCAATGGAGTCCTTGATCGCTTCATTCACTTTCACCTGCGAAGTGACATATCCGCGTAAGCGGACCACGCCCTTTGAGGTTTTGACACTAATATCACTCACCTTCAGGTCCGAATCATTTAAGATGGCTGACTTGACTTTTGCGGTAATCACTGAATCATCAAAATAGTTTCCTGTTCCTTCATCTGCTGGTGTTTCAGCCCAGCCAGGCAAATCGGAATAGGCTGTCAGCAATAGTGCTGAAAATAAAAGCAAGGCAAGTTTTTTCATTTCACCCCCTCATTCCGGTAAGGTTCCGGAAATTGTTTTTGTTAATTTTTAATTATTCGACAAGGACATGATTCCTAATAACCCTGTTCTTTTGTCGCTGGCTTCGTGTTGCCAAGCGGTGCTGGATCCTTGATGTAAAGTTCGTTTCGGACCCCTTTGACTCCAGGAATTCCGGCGGAGACAGCGACCGCTTCATTCACTTTTGCCTGTGAATTCACGTATCCCCTTAGTCGGACGATTCCTTTGGAGGTTTTGACGTTGATCTCGCCTACCTTCAGTTTGGGGTCGTTTAGAATTGCGGATTTCACTTTCGATGTGATAACGGTATCGTCGAAATATTCGCCCGTTCCTTCCTGGGAAGGGGTGGATGCGCAACCCAGAAGGCTCAGAGAAGAGACTAGAAAGACCGATGCGGGAAACAGCCCTGATGTTTTCATTTTTCATCCATCCTGAAAAGGATTTCCATCACAAACCTATGATCGGGAGGAGCGTGTGAACAGGTGGTATAGACCCAGGACGACGGAAGCTCCGATGACCGCCACCAACAGGCTGTAAACGTTGAACCCGACAACACCCGGCATCCCGAATGTATTGAAAAGCCAACCTCCGACAACTGAGCCAACGATACCGAGAAGGATATCGATCAAGGCCCCTTGCCCGTTGCCATCAACAATCTTGCTGGCAATAAATCCTGCAATCAGTCCAAGTACAATCCATGCAACAATTGACATCGTGACCTCCTGATGCTCGGTTTTTGATCGGTGATGATTTGATTTTTGTTTTCATGATCAGGAAATCAGGGAAGGCTCTCCACTGGAGTGATGGATCCTCTGAAACCAGGGTGGAATGGGATGCTTTGGAGAAGCCGGGGAATCGCCAAGCATGAAGGCAACTTCACCACCAGTCTTCCGGCAAAGAAATGCGAACGGTCCATTCATCCTGTTTTTCCGGTAGGCTTTCAAGCTCCGAACGGAAGGGGATCTGCTCCCCGTTCGAAGCAATCATCATCCATCGTCAAGGATTCAGAGCACTCGACTTCTGACACAGGATCATCATTATCCAAAAACTTTTTGGAGTCGGTACGTTTCCGTACAAACCAGCAGGTTTCTGTAATCATGCGTCGTGGGGGGCGTCAATAAAATGCATTGAACGGGATCTGGGAGTAGGGGATGGATTGAGTGCGATTCGTGATTTCCGTCACAGACAAAAACGGCCACGATAACATAAGGTTTCAGAGAGATTTAAAAATAAAAGGTAAGTGCTTACAGGTTATTAAATGATCACATGGCTCCCTTGCTGTTTCGGTCAAAATCCAGCGGTCTTCATCTTTCGGGAACGGTTCAGCGGTGAAGGGATTCTCGGAATGGGTTCTCGATTAATGTGGTAGAATGATTCCAGCACTCTCTTGAAAACTTCTCTTCAGGGAATGCAGTCATTTTCCGGATGCTTTTTCCAGGCATTTGAGTGTCCGTGGCCAGTTCAACATGTTGGAGCGTTATTTTTTCCTTCCAAAAGATGCGGAGCATGTCAGCACCGTCATCTTTCTTCTGGGAAAACGTCAAGAGTGGAGACGATTCCGAGAAAAAGCCTTCCGTCTGATCTCAGGACAGTCTTTTTCGGTATCTTCCTGAATTTTTCAAGCGATAACGATTTGACTTTTATGGGAATCAGCGAGGTCCTGAAATCTTAAAAAATGATGCTTCTATCAAAAACAAGAAAAATCCTGGACTGCCGGTTGTCCCGGTTGTTGCGCTCGGTGCTTCCGCCGGAGGGCTTGAGGCTCTTGAGCAGTTTTTCCTTTATTTGCCCATAGACACCGGCAATGCTTTTGTTGTGATCAGCCATCTGGCTCCGGACCATGAAAGTCTTCTCTCCAGCATTCTCCAGCGCTCGACATCACTGAATGTTTCCGAAGCCGTTGATGGGGAAGCCGTCAAGGCCAACTCCATTTATATTATCCCCCCCAATAAAGAAATGACGATCGTGGGAGGAGTCCTCAGGCTCTCTCCTCCGGAAGAGGCCCGTGGCCACCGCATGCCGATCAATCTCTTTTACGCATCTCTTGCAAAAGACCTGAAGGAGAAGGCTGTGGGGATCATCCTTTCCGGGACAGGGACGGACGGAACCCTTGGGTTGGGGGAAATTCTCAAACATGGCGGGACCTCCTTCGTCCAGCTTCCCGCGACGGCCAGATACGATGGTATGCCCACGAGCGCCATTCAGGCGGGGTATGCCAAGGCCGTCATGACAGTTGAGGAAATGGGAGAGGCTCTTGTCGGTGTCCTGGGCAAGAAAAAAGCCTCGCATGATGAAGTCATTCCCCCGAAAAAACTCGCCAGGATGAATAAAATTCTGGCGACCGTCTATCAGATGACCGGCCATGACTTTTCCCAGTACAAGAAAAACACCATTCTTCGCCGGATTGAGCGACGAATGGTCGAGAATGGCATTGATGATATTGATGTTTATGAGCACTACCTCATCGAAAATCCCAAGGAATCTTCTTCCCTGATGCAGAGCCTCCTGATCAACGTAACGGGTTTCTTCAGGGATCCGGCGGTTTTTCTCCTTCTGGCAGACGAGGTCCTTCCCGAACTCATGGCCAATAAACCTGACGGATATCCTTTTCGCGTATGGGTTCCCGGTGGAGCAAGCGGGGAGGAGGTCTACTCGATTGTCATCCTGTTGATGGAGGTTTCCGAGAAAATCCGGAGGAAGTTCAATTTTCAGGTCTATGGAACAGATCTGGACGATGATGCGATCAAATCCGCGCGGGCTGCGGTTTATCCGGAGAGCATCTCGAAAAATGTGACATCTGCAAGACTTGAGCGGTATTTCACCAAGGAAAACAATGTTTTTCGGGTCAAAAAAGAAGTCAGGGATACGGTCGTATTTGCAAAACACAACATTATCCAGGATCCTCCCTTTAGCCGGATGGATTTCCTGTCCTGCAGAAATCTTCTGATTTATCTGGAGCAGGATCTTCAAGATCGCCTGATTTTAATGCTTCACTACGCGCTCAAACCAGATGGGGTTCTGGTTTTGTCTCCTTCTGAGAGCCTGGGGAAAAATTCTTCCCTTTTTGCTCCGATCAGCCGGAAATGTAAGATTTACAAGAAGATTGCCTCTCCTGTCTCCAAACTGGCCATGATCAAAAATAGTTACCCGCATGCAGATTTTCCCTTTCCAAAGGTTACCCGCCTCGATGCAAAGTCGGAATCCATTAACTTTTCCGAACTGACAAGCCGGGTTCTTCTTCAATCGATGGCCTCTGTATCGGTTGTCACCAACCGAATGGGGGAGATCCTTTTTGTCCATGGAGATACCGGGAATTATCTGAGGCCATCCTCCGGACCTCCGTCATTGAATGTTGTCGATATGGCCAAAGACAGTTTCAGGCAGGAGCTTGACTCGGCCATTCACAACGTGGCCTCGCTCGATATGCCAACGGTCACGAGCCCGATCCTGTTTCCCCAGCCTGAAGGGGATCTGCCTTTTCGCTTTACCGTGCGTCCATTGCCGGATGTCGAAACGGGGCAGATGTTTCTCCTTGTATCTTTTATGGAAGTCGATCCTTCCGAAGCCGGCAGATTAACTGAAACGGAGAAGGAGGGTTCTCCGGAGAGAAAGCACCGCAAGAATTTCGATCTTGAACGAGATCTTTCCAATGCAAGAGCCAATCTTCAGATCACGATGGAAAAACAGCAGATTGCAAATGAGGAAATGAAGTCCAGCAACGAGGAGCTTCAGTCCACGAATGAGGAACTGCAGTCCACCAATGAAGAGCTTGAGACATCCAAGGAAGAGATGCAGTCGGTCAATGAAGAGCTGATTACCGTCAACTCGGAACTCCAGGAAAAAATTGAACAGCTGATCGATATCCAAAATGATATGAAGAACCTGCTCGACAATGTCCATATCGGGATTATCTTTCTGGATGAAGACCTCGTTATCCGGCGCTTCTCCCATGAAGCGACCAGGGTTTACCGGCTACTTGAGGGGGATATCGGACGGCCCTTGTCAGATATCAGATCCAACCTGAAAAATGAAAATCTTCTTGGAGATGCCAGAAGTGTCATCAACTCCCTTTTTCCGCTCGAACGCGAGCTTGCTACCGATGAAAACACATGGTTCTTGGTCCATATCCATCCCTACCGGACAATGGAGAATATGATCCAGGGGGTAGTCATGACCTTTACAGACATTACCAAACGCATCGAGGGCGAAGCGCTCGAAAAAGAGCGGGAACTGGCGGAAGATATCGTCAATACGGTCCGGGAGCCGCTGGTTGTTCTGGACAAGGATTTGCATGTTGTTTCTGCAAGCTTCTCCTTTTTCCGGGAATTCCGGGTTTTGGCGGACGAGACGATCGGACATCTCATCTATGATCTTGGAGATCGGCAGTGGGATGTTCCTGAGCTCAGGAAACTTCTGGAAACAATCCTTCCTTACAATTTGAACATTGAAAATTATGTGATGGAGGCGGTTTTCCCCAATATAGGAAGTCGAAACGTGGTGCTCAACGCCAGACGGATCAATAGAAAAATCCCGAGTAACCCACTGATTCTCCTCGCCATTGAAATCTTAAAATCTGAAAAGGGGACGTCATGACCAAGAAAAGAACAACCTGGACAAAGACCAGACTTCGCTCCGAGGCAGAATCCAGACTTTTAAAAGTGTCTGGCTCCGGACACACGCAGCTGTTTTCCGAGGATCAACAACGCCACGAGCTCGAGGTTCACAAGGTGGAGCTTGAGATCCAGAACGAACAGTTGGTCGAGGCACAGGTTGCCCTTGAAATTTCGCGGGACCGTTACATCGATCTTTACGAGTTTGCTCCGGTCGGATATCTCACGCTCTCGCGCGAAGGAATCATCCTTGAAGTCAACCTTTCCGGAACGATGATCCTCGGGGACGATCGCAAAAAGCTTCTGCGACGCAGATTTTCTCCCCTGGTTTCCATTGAGGACAGGGATCGCTGGTATCAGCATTTCCTGCATGCGCTCAGAAGCGACGGAACGCAGAATATCGAACTGGTTCTTGTTCGTGAAAACGGATCCACATTCAACGCCCTTCTCTCCTGTCTTCGGATCCCGAATGGCGACGATTCTGCGATGCGTGTCATCATGACCGATATTTCCGATCAGAAAAGGATCGAGGAGGAGATCCGGATTGCCGCCATTGCTTTCGAGTCCCAAAGCCCCATGATTGTGACCGATGTTTCCGGCCGCATCCTCCGGGTCAACAGCTCTTTTACCTACCATACCGGCTATTCCCGGGAAGAAGCCCTGGGCAGGACGACACGACTCCTGCACTCCGGCCGACACGATTCATCCTTTTTTGAACAAATCGAGCTTTTGCTGAAAAAGGATCTCTCCTGGCAGGGAGAGATGTGGAACCAGCACAAGAACGGAAAAGTCTATGCGGAATGGGTATCCATCTCGGCGGTGACAAACCCGCACGGAAAAACGACCCATCATATCTATACCTTTACCGATATCAACCAGAACAAGGAGGCCTCAGCCGAGATCCATCGATTGGCCTATTACGATCCGCTCACCCAGCTACCCAACCGGCGCATGCTTCTTGACCGGATAGACCAGGCTCTTTCCAGCAGCGCCCGCTACAAAAGGTATGGCGCCATCCTGTTTCTGGACCTGGACCATTTCAAGACGCTGAACGATACGATGGGCCACGAGGCAGGGGATCATATACTCGTTGAAATGGCGAAACGGATGCAGTTGACGCTGAGAAGCACCGATACCGTTTCGCGTGTTTCAAGCACGATTTCACGGCTGGGTGGCGATGAATTTGTGGTGCTGATGGAAGACCTTGGGGAAACGCCGGACTCCGCCGCCATCCAGGCCCAGAAGGTCGCTGAAAAACTTCATGAAGCACTGGGGCTTCCCTATTTCCTTCCGACGAGGGAGGTTCCCCTGACAACCAGTATCGGTGTCACACTTTTCTATACCCACAAGCTGTCAGCCGTTACGCTTTTGAAGCAGGCGGACCTGGCCCTTTACCAGGCCAAGAAGGTTGGCGGAAATACTGTCCAGTTTTTTGACCAGACGATGCAGGTTGCAATCGATATTCGGACGACCAAGGAATTTTATTTGTCCCAGGCTTTGGACCTCGATCAGTTCCGGGTCTACTATCAGCCGCTTGCAGACGGGAAGGGCAACGTCATCGGGGCCGAAGCTCTTCTCAGATGGGATCATCCGGTTTTTGGTCTTCTTGAACCTAATGATTTCATCGCGCTTGCCGAAGACACGGGGATGATTCTTCCTATCGGGAAGTGGGTTCTGGAGACGGCCTGCCGACAGATAAAGCTATGGGAAAAAAGGCCGGCCATGCAAAATATGCTGATGTCGGTCAATGTCAGCGCCCGTCAGTTTTTGCATCCGGGATTCCTTCAGGAAATGAAGGAATTGCTTGGAACCACCGGTGCCGATCCGACTCGCCTGATGATCGATCTGAAAGAGGGTCTGGCGGTTAACAATCTTGCCTCGACAATCACGGTCATGAAATCGTTAAAGGATTTGGGGATCAATTTTTCACTCGATGGATTTGGGACGGGACTCTCCTCGTTGACTTATCTCCGTCAACTTCCCCTGGCCCAGCTGAAAATCGATGGATCCCTGATCCACAGCCTCACGACGAGCCTTTCCGATGCGGCGACGGTTTCCGCCATCATCAAGATGGGGAAGACGCTTTCTCTCGATGTGAATGCCAAGGGGGTGGAAACGAAAGAGGAGATGAATTTTCTTGAAACGCAGGGGTGCAACTCCTACCAGGGGTATTTTATCGGAAGGCCACTCCCGGTTGAGAAGTTTGAAAAAACATTTTCATCGTAAAAGGCTGGCGGCATTTCCGGTGGAGATGCCGCGTAGCCATGTTTTGCGCTCACTTCCAGTAGAGTTTTGCTCCAATGATGAGCAACATCAGGACAAGGTTGATGATGTTGAAAATGATAATGGGCGGGGCCCTGATCTTGAGCCCATAAAAAATCCAGATCGCGACCCCCATGGAAGACAGGAGATACATCGCAAGAGAAATACTTCTGGTGTTTCTGGTCTTCAGGATCTGGGCGACCTGGGGAAGGAAAGCTCCTGTCGTCAGAATTCCTGCGATGATTCCAATCCAGTGGTTCCTGTTCATGGTTTTTTCTTTGAAACGGCCAGATGGGGTCTCTCTTTTAGGGAAAAGATGGCCATGGAGCGGCCTTCCATAATGAAGGTGTCTCCACCGTCAGTGATTTCCGGATCAGTGGTATCCGTCGCTGTGTTCAATTCCATGCAATACTGGATTCCCGCGCTGTGCGCGGGCAGGACAAAGGGAACGGGTTCAAAGTGGGCATTGAAAATCATCAGAAGGGTGTTCCCGACGAGAGGGTTGCCCTTGGCATCAACTTCGTTGATCGCATCTCCTGCCAGCCTGACTCCAATCGACCGTACAAAATCCGAATTCCATTCTTCGTCCGTCATCTCCTGACCGCTCGGAGAAAACCAGGAGATGTCATTGATCTTTGAGCCCCGGATGGGGCGGCCATGAAAAAACTTTCGCCTTTTAAGAACAGGTGAGGATTTGCGGAGTTTTAGCAATTTGCGGAAAAAATCCAGAAGGGATTTTTGCTCCGGACGAAGGTTCCAGTCATACCATGTAATCTCGTTATCCTGGCAGTAGGCATTATTGTTTCCCTTTTGGGTTCGTCCGAACTCGTCGCCACCCGAGATCATCGGAACGCCTTGAGAAATGAGAAGCGTTGCCAGAAAATTTCTCATCTGACGGTACCTTAAGGAGAGAATTTCCCAATTTTGGGTCGGACCTTCTTCTCCACAGTTCCAGCTGATGTTATCATCTGCGCCATCACGGTTTTCCTCCATGTTGGCTTCGTTATGCTTTGTGTTGTAGCTTACGAGGTCATTCAAGGTGAATCCGTCATGAGCCGTGATGAAATTGATGCTGGCGTGAGGCCTCCTTCCTTCGAGCTCATAGAGGTCGCTGCTTCCCGAAAGACGGGTTGCAAACTCCGCGACCTGTTGCCCCTCGCCCTTCCAGAACCGCCGGATACAGTCCCTGTAGGGACCATTCCACTCGGTCCACAAAGAAGGAAAATTCCCCACCTGATATCCCCCTTCCCCGACATCCCATGGTTCGGCAATGAGCTTGACCTGTGAAACAACGGGATCTTGCTGGATGACATCGAAAAAAGAGCTGAGCTTGTCGACTTCATGGAGTTCGCGGGCAAGGGTGCTTGCCAGGTCAAAGCGGAATCCGTCGACATGCATCTCGAGGATCCAGTACCTGAGGCTGTCCATCAGAAGCTGAAGAACCTGGGGATGCCGCATGTTCAGGGTGTTTCCTGTTCCGGTATAGTCCATGTAATGACGGGGGCTGTCGGCAACAAGACGGTAGTAGGAGGTATTGTCGATCCCTCTCAGGGAAAGGGTCGGTCCGAGATGATTCCCTTCGCATGTGTGGTTGTAGACCACATCCAGAATGACTTCTATCCCGACATCATGGAGAGACCTGACCATCATTTTGAACTCGTCTGCCGGAGACATGGGCCCGGAGGCATATCGGTTGTCCGGAGCAAAATAGGAAAGGGTATTGTACCCCCAGTAGTCGGTCAGCCCTTTTGCCGACAAAGACTGGCCACCGGCATGATGGTGTATGGGGAGAAGCTCGACTGCAGTGATTCCGAGGGAGAGAAAATAGTCGATAATCGGTGCGCTCGCAAGTCCTGCATAGGTTCCCCGAAGATTTTCCGGCACATCAGGGTGATTGACAGTCATTCCCCTGACATGAGTTTCATAGATGATTGTGTCTGACCAGGATGTTTTGGGAGACCGATCTCCCGCCCAGAAGTAGGAAGGGTCGATGACCGAACCCAGAGGAGCAAACTCCGCATTGTCCCGATCATCCATCTTCAGGTCTTCTTCCGGTTGCCCCAATGAATATCCGAACATGGAATCATCCCAGGAGACTCTTCTCGCAATTCCTTTGGCATAGGGGTCGACAAGAAGTTTGTTGGGGTTGAAGCGATTTCCTGCCAATGGATCATAAGGACCATAAACACGATATCCGTAAAGACAACCCGGACGAGCTTCCGGAAGATAGGTATGCCAGATATGGTTTGTTTTTTCTGTCAGGGGGATCCTGACATACTCCTTCTTTTCGGAGGGGGAAGAGAAGAGACATAGTTCAACCCCTTCGGCATTTTCGGAAAACAGGGAGAAATTCACGCCTTTCCCGTCCCATGACGCTCCAAGAGGGTAGGGGGTGCCTGGAAGTGTTCTCATTTTTGTTCCCTTCTGTTTTTAAGTCTTTGCTTGACAATAAAACATCAGGTTTGTCCCGTCAAAATGAAAATCAATCTCCGGACGATCGTTCTGACTTTCAGTCTACAACAAAAGCTGGGGATTCATAGATGAGATAGACGATGCTCTATCGTCGATAGAGCATGATCCTTGAGTCCTTGTGTTTTTTGAGATTGTGCCAGGAGGAAAATTCCGTTTTTCTGATTGTCTCTCTTTCCCCAACATGGATCCCGTGTGCCGGATCCTGATGCGCAAGATGCCCGGAACTCATGAATTCTCAAAGAGTATACATGGAAGCCCTGTGTGTATTGGTGCGTCAGCGCACAGAAGCTGGCCGATGGTTGCGCTACGCTGGGAAAACCACCTGGTGAGACGTGGTTTCTTGTTTTCAGGAGAGGGAATGGCGGCCTGTAAGATTGGATTGGTCGTCAAGTGTTCTAAAGGGTTTCATCAAAATATAAGGAGCTCTGATGAATTGGGATATCGCGGAAGGCAGCTGGGCAGAGTTCCGGAAAAAGATCAAATCGCAGTGGAGTGAGCTTTCAGAGGAAGATCTTGCGAGTATTTCAGGGAACAGGTTTTCATTGATGGACAAGCTTCGTGAAGTCTATGGTTTTTCAAAGGATGAGGCTGAAAATCAGATCAGGGCGTTTGAAGAAGTGAACAAAAACGAGCACCAGCCAAAGTATTACTGAAATCATTGGATCATTGAGCGAGTAAAGCTCTTTCTTTTGAAACAACGAAAGGTTTCCGATGGGCAACAGACCACAGGCGCCACCTCTTAAAACCGACAGGAGCGGGGACGATGGATTCGTCCCCCAATGTCCTCAGTGCAAGGGAGCGGTCTGTCGGGTGCAGAGGCGATTTCTGGATCGGATGATAAATGTCTTTTTTCCGATTCGTCGCTATCGCTGTCTTTCTGCAGACTGTTTATGGGTGGGGGATCTGTTGGTGAAACGTCCACCGCTTTCCGCCGGACAGGAAAACAATGATGCTTCTCCCATTCTGGACAATATTTTCTATGGGGAAGGTCCTGTTTTGACAGGCAACCTGACCAGCATCCTGCTCATTGAGAACAATCCCATTGATGCGGAAGTCATTCAGAATGCACTTTCAGTGATCAAAAACGGCCAGTTTTTAATCGAATGGGTCTCATCCCTTCCAAAAGCGCTGAAACGGCTGGAAAAGGGGGATATTCAGGTTGTTTTGCTGGACCTGTCGATTTCGGAGGGAGAAGGGCTGAAAGCGTTCGATCTTGTCTCCAAGGCTTCGGGAAATGCCCTGATTCTTGTTATCGGCTCTATCGGCGAAGAAGCGATTGCCAATCAGGCCCTGGCGCATGGGGCAATGGACTATTTTCTGAAAAGTCATATTGATGCGCATTGGCTTCCCCGGGCCCTTCGATGGGTGATCGATCTGAGGGAAATGCAGAATGACCTGCTTAAAAGTGAAGCCCGTTTCCGAGCGATGAGTGATGGCTCTCCGCTGGGGATTTTTGTCACCGATGCCTCCGAAAAGGGGACCTACTCGAATGAAGCCTATCGCAGGATATCGGGGCTCGGCGAAGAAGAGGCGATCGGTGCTTTGTGGAGCGTAGGAATCCATCCGGAGGATTTGCCGGAGGTCCTGTCTGAATGGCAGGAGGAGCGAAAAAATCAGGATACCTTTCAATCGGAACCGAGATTTTTGAGAAAAGACGGCAGCGTTGTCTGGACCCGAATGAATATCTCTCCGTTTTTTTCGGGAAAAACGCTAAACGGTTACGTTCAGATTGTCGAAGACATCACGGATAGAAAGTCCGAAGAGATGCTTTTCCATGAAATGGAAGGGTCTCTTTTCGAGGAAAAGGAACGTGCCCAGATCACCCTGAACTCGATTGGCGATGGAGTCTTGACTTCCGGGGCTCAGGGTGAGGTCACCTATATGAATGTTGTGGCAGAGAAGCTGACGGGATGGTCTCTTGAAGACGCTTCGGGAAAACCTCTTGAGGATGTTTTCAGGATCATTGAGGGCAAGACCGGAAAAGAGTTAGGTAACCCTATCCTGAAAGCCGTTTTGGAGAACCGGACGATAGGGCTCGGAAATGACTGCATCCTGGTCCGCAAAGATGGAGTCGAGCTTGCCATAGAGGACTCGACCTCACCCATTCACAATCGGGATGGCAGTGTCAGTGGAGGCGTGATTGTCTTCCACGATATCACCGAGGCGAAGGCGCTGTCTTTGAAGACCTCCCACCAGTCCCTTCACGATTTTCTCACCGATCTGCCCAATCGGGCTTTGTTATCTGAACGGGCCGCTCAGGTGATGGAAATGGCCAATCGCCATCACAAGCAGTTTGCCATTTTATTCCTGGATCTGGACCACTTTAAGCATATCAATGATTCGCTTGGACATCAGATCGGTGATCTTCTGCTGGTGGCAGTGGCCAAGCGTCTTGTCTCGTGCGTCCGGCAAACGGACACTGTCTGTCGACAGGGTGGCGACGAGTTCGTCATTCTGTTATCGGAA
>JAKBPM010000005.1 GCA_021829515.1 Nitrospirota bacterium
CCTCGCCCTGAGTTTTGCGATCTTGGCCTTCAATTGGGCGATATCCGCAGCGCGATCGGGATTGGGTGTCTTCTGGCTGTTGAGCGCGGTGAGCCTCGCCCTGAGCTTTGCGATCTTGGCCTTCAATTGGGCGATATCCGCGGTGCGATCGGGATTGGGTGTCTTCTGGCTGTTGAGCGCGGTGAGCCTCGCCCTGAGCTTTGTGATCTCTGCTTTCAGCTGGGCGATATCTGCGGCGCGATCGGGATTGGGTGTCTTCTGGCTGTTGAGCGCGGTGAGTCTTGCCCTGAGCTTTGTGATCTCTGCTTTCAGCTGGGCGATATCCGCAGCGCGATCAGGATTGGGTGCCTTCTGGCTGTTGAGCGCGGTGAGCCTTGCCCTGAGTTTTGTGATCTCTGCTTTCAGTGCGGCGATGTCGGCTGTGCGATCGGGATTGCCTAATTTATTGGCTCTGAGTGTTTTAAGCCGATCGGTCAGTTTGATGATTTCATTTTTGATGTCAAGACTATCCGCTTTCAAATCCGTGTTTTCATTCGTGGACTGGCCTGTTGGTGTTGTTGAGCGGCTTGAGAGGGATGTCGATCCATGGGCAAATCCTACTCCGGCAATCAGTGAGACAATGATGACCGCCGGGACAGTTTTTTTGAAGTTCATGTGGATCTCCTTTTTATGAGGTTGAACGAAAAGAACCGGGGAACTCTAACAAAATTTTTCAGAAATGGATGTGATTTGGATCAAGCTTCGGAGGAGCGGCTTGAAAAACTGTCCGTCCTTTTTTTTAGCAGGGAACTTCTCTAAAGTAGGCTAAGGCTTCTGGTTCCATTGGAAGGACCGTTTTCTTGTCCGGGAGGAGGATTGTGTGTCAATGTTTCGTTTTGTACATGCCGCGGATATCCACCTTGACAGTCCCCTCAGAGGGTTGTCGGGACAGGAGGGAGACAATGCAAGACGCATCCGGAAGGCAACTCGGGAAGCCTTTGAAAATCTTGTGACCCGGTCGATTGAAGAGAAGGTGGATTTTATGATCCTGTCCGGAGATCTCTATGACGGAGACTGGAAGGATTATCAGACCGGACTCTTTTTCGTTGCCCAGATGGGCAGGCTTTCCTCTGAAGATATTCCTGTTTTTCTGGTTTATGGAAATCATGATGCGGCAAGCCAGATGACCCGAAGCCTCAACCTTCCCCCGAATGTCAATCTCTTTGGAACCCATCATGCCCATACGTTTCTGATCCCGGACCTGTCTGTCGCCATTCATGGAATGAGCTTCCGACAAAGGGATGTGACGGACAATCTGGTTCCGGGATTTCCCGATCCGGTTCCGGATATGTTCAACATCGGTGTCTTGCACACGGGACTTGGAGGTTTGGGTGGCCATGCCAATTATGCACCCTGCAGCTCCGGGGAACTGATTGCCAAGGGCTATGACTACTGGGCCTTGGGCCATGTGCATCAGGGACAGGTGATCAACCGGACCCCCTATATCGTTTTTCCGGGAAATTTACAGGGGAGACATATTCGCGAGACGGGGCCAAAAGGGGCCTGCATCATCTCCGTCAATGAAGGCGCTGTCGCTGATCTTGGCCTTCTGGCGGTCGATGTTGTCCGATGGGAAGTCCTGACTGTCAATGCCGGTCCGGAAGACTCCTTTTCCGATATCATCAACCGGATCCGCGAAGAGATCCGGACCGTATCGGGAGAGATGGATGGACGTCTTCTGGCTTGCAGGATTCTGATTGCGGGAAAGACAAAAATCCACTTCCAGCTGGAGTCATCGAGGGAGCCACTCCTGGCCGAAGCACGCTCCGCCGCCCTGTCCCTTGGATCGTCCGTGGCCTGGGTGGAGCGGGTTGTCGTCCAAACTGAGCCAATGGGGATCGGTGTTGATGAAAAGGAAGAGACGTCTTTCATGGATCTGGCGCAGATTCTCAGGAAGGCGAAGGACGATCCGGAGCTTTTGAAGATGATGGAATCTCAGTTGGGTGAATTGGTCCAGACGCTGCCGTATGACCTCCGGATCGATAATGAAGATATCGCATTGAAATCTGCCATTGACAGGGAATATGGGGAACTCCTGTCACCTGTCATCAGATTTTTATTGGCCGATATCCGTGAGCAGGGTCAGAAATCATGAGGCTCAGCCGGCTGGATATCAAAAGGTATGGACGATTTACGGATGCTGTCATTGATTTTCCGGCTGGGACTCATGACTTTCATCTTGTTTTCGGACCGAATGAAGCAGGCAAATCGACAACCCTGTCCGCCATTTCCGACCTCTTGTACGGGATTTCCCATAATTCCCCCTATAACTTTCTTCATTCGTATGGAGACATGCGAATTGGTGCCGTTCTGGAAAATCCAACTTCGTCGATTGAGTTTTTTCGGAGGAAGGGAAAGAAGGAGACATTGCTGTCCGGAGATGGCACGGCTCACCCTTTGGGAGACGGAGCTATTTCGCCATTTCTCGGAGGCTACGACAGGGTGTTTTTTGAAAGGATGTTCAGTCTGGATTACCCCAGACTCAATGAGGGTGGCCGGGAGCTTCTCGAGGCGCGGGATGATGCGGGGCAGATTCTGTTTTCCGCCGGGACGGGGATAGCGGGTCTCAGGAAACATCTCGATTCCATCGAGGCCAAGCTTGACGGTTTGTGGGGAGCAAGGCGGTCTTCCAAAAGAAAGTACAGCCAGCTTGAGGAAAGACTGAAAGACAATGAGCGCATACTCCGGGAACACAGCCTTTCAGGGAGCAAATGGCTGTCATTGAAGGAAGAGGTTTCAAGAATACGGGATGAGTGTGATCGGGTTGATCGCCAGATCCTTGAAAAGACATTGTCTCTCCGAAAATTGGAGCGTGTCCGGAGGGTTTTCCGGGATCTGGTCCGTTTTGACCAGATCGAGTCGGAGATAGCCTCGATCGGTCAGTTGCCCTTTCTTCCGGGGAACGCCCGGGAGAAACTTGAGTCTGCCCAGGAGAAAATCACGGGAGCACGGATTCAGGGGGAGACACTGAAAGAACGTCTGGAACACTCCATTTCCGATCGGAAAAAGATTCTTCCGGATGAAAAGATTTTGTCCAGGGCCAATGAGATTGCCCGTCTTCATGAAGTGAGAATTCATGTCCAGAAGGCTCTGGAGGATCTTCCCAAGCGCCAGTCGGAGCTTTTATCCATGGTCGGGGAGCTTCGTTCATTGGCGAGGGAGCTTTCCTGGGAGACGTTGGAAGCGGATCTCCTGCTTTCGATGATCCCACCCCGGTCCCGTTCGGTTGCGGTTTCGAAACGTCTCTCCGAACGGGTGGAATTGCTGTCCTTTCTGTCGGCTGCCGAGAGGGCACTCATGGAAGCGAGGGCTGCCCAGGATAGCTTACAAAAGAGGCAACTGGGAATGATGCCTCCTGTCGATCTGACGGGTCTTGAGTCAGCGCTGTCGGCTTATCGGAACGCATCTCATTTGCTCTCTCCACTGGAGAGCTTTCGGAAGGAACGCTCAGAGCATGATTCGGAGATCCGTTTGCGTCTTGCCTCCCTGGTCCCTTCAGTCCGTTCTTTGGAGGACCTGTTGTCCATCCATCCCCCGGGAATGGGGCGGATCCATGAGTTTCAGGATCGCTTCAAGGATTGGGAGCTCATGGAAAGGGATCGAAGCCGTAAGGTGGAGGCGGCGAGACAGGAGATCGGCAGCCTGTCCGCCAGCCGCGACGGAATTTTTCAACGCGAGAGACTGGTGACGAAAGACATTCTTGAAAGCCTGAGGGAGAAACGGAATCAGGCATGGGAGGTGGTCAAGTACATCCATGTCCATGGCGCCCCTCCCCCCGGATCAGGGACGGCCGAAAATCCGGGAAAAAAGGATCCGGTCTCATCTTTTGAGGAGCTCCAGAGGGAAGTCGATGTTGTCTCCGACAGGCGTTTCGACAATGCGCATTTTGAGGCGTCTGTCAGAGTCATTGCCCAGAAGCTTGATGAACAGCAGGGTCTTCTCGATGAGCTGCTCGCGCAGGATCAGTTGGCTCTTGGTGTTCGTGAGGGGCTCTTTCGGGAGTGGAAGGATCTATGGGAAGGAGCCCCGTTTTTTCCGGACCTTCCGGAAGTGATGCTGAAATGGGCTATGGATCGGGAGGCACTTCTGGAACTGTCCTCCAGACGGGAGTTGTGTGAAGAAAAAATAAGAATGGTCTCAGGGGAGATCTCAAGTCTTCGCTCCCGTTTTGAAAGGGAGCTTTTGTCCCTGGAGGAAAAACGGAATCTGACAGGAGAAGAGTCTCTTGAGTTTCTGGTCGAAATGTCTGAAAAACGTCTTCGCGAGCTGTCAGAAGGGGCTTCCCTCTGGAAGCTTTTGAACCAGCAGGTTCAAAAGGGTGAAGAAGAGGTAAATCGAAGGCAGCTGGAGCTTGATCTGGCGATCAGACGATTTCGGGAATGGGAATCCCGATGGGAGAGTGCGGTCAGGGAGATCGGAATTGTCTCCTCCCGGGATCCGGAGGCGGTCTCTCAGTTTCTTGAAATCATTGATCGGATGAGAGTTCTGGAAGAACCTGTCCGGGATCTGACCCATCGCGTTCGGTCGATTCAAAAGGATGCGGATGATTTTCATGGGATGGTTCGCTCCCTTGTTCCCCTGGTCGCACCCGATCTTTCGGGGGAGAGGCCCGATGACTCGATGAGAATCATCGAGAAAAGGCTCGAACAGTCCCAGATGGCGGTGGAGCTTTGCCAACAGAAAGATCAGGATATCCTTTCCATAGAGAAATCGATCCGGCATTATCGGGAGCTTGACCGGGAAGGGTCGGAAACCATCCGGACCCTTCTCGAGGCCGCGAACGTCCCTGATGGCTCAAGTCTTGCCGAAGTCATTTTAAAGAAGGAGCGGATGCTGGCTCTTGAAGCCGAGAAGGAGCTCCTTTCCGCCGCTCTTTTCAAGAACGGAGACGGGTATTCGTTTCCTGATTTGAGGAGAGAGTGCGAAGAGATTCCCGATCCAGCTCTTTTGGCGGAGCTCGTGGAGGAGGGAACTGGGGAAATGGAGTCCCTGAGATCGCACTACAAGGTGCTTCTTGAGGAAAGGACCCGCCTCAATAATGCGTTTTCTTCCCTTGGGGGGGATCTGTTGGCTGTGGAGGCTGCCTCTGATCGTCAAAGTATCCTTTCGGAAATGAGGGAAGTGGCGGAGCAGGTTGTCTATCTGAAAGGTTCCTCGATCCTCCTGAGATGGTCTATTGACCGCTACCGGAAAGAGCATCAGGGTCCTCTGCTTTCAAGGGCGAGCGTGTTGTTTTCTCGTCTGACGCTTGGATCATTTGAGTCGCTGGGGATTGATTATGACGATGAGGACCGGATGGGGATCCTGGGATTCCGTCCGGATGGTCCTCCGGCGGGTGTTTCCCAGATGAGCACCGGTACCGCCGACCAGCTTTTCCTTGCGCTCCGGCTTGCCGCTGTCCATGAGTTTTTGGACCACTCGATTCCGATGCCATTCATAGCGGACGATTTGCTGATCAACCTTGATGATGGCCGGGCGAAAGCGGCATTGGAGGTTCTCTGGGAGTTGTCGGCAAAAACCCAGGTGATCTTTTTGACCCATCACCAGCATCTTGTGGAGTTGGGGCGGGAGACTCTGGGCGAAAGGGTTCCGGTTTCGGTTTTGTCGTCAAGCCATTAACTCCGGCTTCTGCCCCTTTCCTCCAAGAGCACCAAACAGTGCCAATGCCTCCTGCCGGGCATAAGAATGGTCAACGATAGGGGCGGGATAAGTCTTGCCCAGGATGATTCCGGCTCGTTTCAGAAGAGGCTCCGGTGCTTCCCATGGACGATGGATCCATTGGTTGGGCAGGCCCTTGATTTCCGGAATCCATTTGCGGATTGCAATGCCCTCCGGATCATACCGCTCTCCCTGAAGGACAGGGTTGTAAATCCGGAAGTATGGGGCGGCATCCACACCCATTCCAGAGACCCACTGCCAGGAAACGGTATTGTTTGCAAGGTCATGGTCAACAAGTGTTTCCCGGAACCACCGTGCCCCCTCCTTCCAGGAAATCAGGAGATCTTTCGTGAGAAAGCTTGCGGAGATCATTCTGGACCTGTTCGGAATATAGCCTATAGCCCACAGCTGCCTCATGGTGGCATCAATGACCGGATAACCCGTCTTTCCCGATTTCCAGGCCAAGAGGGCTTCAGGATTGTCTTTCCATGGAAAGCTGGAAAATTTTGGCTGAAAGGGTTCTGAGATCATTTTGGGAAAATGGATCAGCAGATATCGTGAAAACTCTCGCCATCCCAATTCTGAAAGGAACTTCTCCCCGTCATTCTGCCAGCCGGGATGTTCATGCATTTTATCAAGTGTTGCCCGGACGATTTGCCTGGAGGTGATTTCTCCGGCATGAAGAAAAGGAGAAAGCATCGAATAGCCCTCATGGTCGAGCCGATCCCGATTCTTCTCATAGGATTGAAGTCTTTCGTCAAGAAAGGTGTTCAGAGTCATGTGGGCCTGTTCTTCTCCCGGGATCCACTTCTCTCTCATTTCTTTTGCCCAGTCGGGTCTGGATGGATTCCATCCCCATTCGGGAAGATGCTCTGAAATCACAGAAAATTCCGGTGGAAAGATCCTCTCCGGGGCGGGAAAAGGGGCTGAAGGGTCCAGTGCGGGCCGAAGACGTTTCCAGAATTGGCCAAATACCCGGTACGGGCCGTTTTTCCCCATCATGGATTCGGGGTCTGAAAGAAGATCGGGGGGATAGGTTTCCACTTTCAGCCCGGTGGAGAGAAGCTCTTTTTTAAGAGAGAGGTCAAAGGTTTTTGCCCATGGTTCTGTAAGCTCATTCCAGACAATTTTTTGAGCATTTGATCTTTTTGCAAAATGGACAAGGACTTCTTTCGTGGATCCCCGGGCAAAGACAAGCGGGGATCCTGTCGATGAAAGAGAGCGGGCAAGGGAAAGAAGGCTTTCGTGAAGCCACCAGCGGGAGGCTCCTTCTTCCTGCTCGGGAAGAGTTTCATCCCAAATGTAAACGGGAAGAATCGGACCGGAGCGGGCGGAGTGGAAAAGGGCGGGATTGTCTTTAAGCCTGAGATCTTTTCTGAACCAGACGATAGAGGTGTTCACGTGATCTTCCTTATCCATGGGAGTCTTTTCGAAAAGGCTCTTGTGGCATCTGTATCAGGGGAGCTTGAGCCCGGGGATTCGAGGTGAGAAAATCCTTCGATGGTCCTGATCCTTTTTAAACTGATTCCTTGAGGGAAATATGGATGGATCCACTCAATTTTGCAATATGTGGTGGCGGGGTGGGGGGAGTCAGCATCGGGGCTCTTCTTGCGAAAAATGGACAGAATGTCGCTCTTTTCGAACGGTTGGGTTATCTGGGCGGATGCTCTGGAACCTTCGGGAGAAACGGGAACTTTTATAATGCGGGAGCAACGACTTTTGTCGGTTTGTCCAGCGGTTTGCCTCTCGATGTCCTTTCGCGCCGGACAGGTGTTTCCTTTCCTGTCGTGGAGATTGATCCGGCGATTGTTGTCCATATCATGGGAAAGACCATCCGGCGATTTCGGAATATGGAGCGGTTTGTTCTGGAGATGGAGAACGCCTTTCCCGGTTATCCCCATCGAAGCGTGTTTCAAAAAATCAGACTTCGCGCGGAGAAGTTCTGGCCAGGACTGACTTCCTTTGATGGTGTTGATCAGGGGAAGATCCGCTCTTTTTTGAGACCGCTCTTTTCCCGTCCGGATATCTTTCTCCTTCATTCACCGGATTTTTTTCGATCAACCCTGTCGTTCCTGCAATCTTCATATGGAGTGTTTCCTCCTGAACTGAAAAGGTTTTTTGATCATCAGCTCTTGATTACGGCCCAGGGCTTTTCAGATCATGTTCCTCTTTTTGCGGGGATTCTTGGATTAACCTATCCGAATCTCGACAACTATACTGTCATGGGAGGGATGGGTCGAGCGATCGAGTCCCTTTCCCAGCTCATTCCCGGAGTCTATCTGAACCATCCTGTGAAAAAGATCCAAAAGAAACGGGGGAAATTTCTGGTGACCGCCGGCAAGGATGAATGGGAGACGGAGAATGTCATTTTGAACCGGACCATTTGGGATCTGGACTCGGTTCTTGATCAGGATCTTTTGGACCAACTGCGCCCTCGCCTTAAAGGACCTGATTTCCATGATGTCGGGGCATTCGTGATCTATTTTATGGTGGAGGATGTGTTTGGAGCGGATTTTGAACTTCATCATCAGATCATTCTTGATGATGAGAATCCGGTCACAAAAAGCCAATCCTTTTTTCTCTCCCTGTCCCATCCGGATGATCCGGTTTTGAGCCGGTCCGGAATGAGAAGCGTCACGATTTCCACCCATACGCCAGTTAGTATCTGGGAGGATCGTTCGAGAGAGAACATCCTTGAAAAACGTTCAGTGGCGACCAATCAGATTCTGGAGTCCCTTTATCGGGCAATTCCGCTCTTCCGGAGTGCCAGAAAAGGTGAAATCATCTCCGGAACGCCTAAAACATTTGAGAAATATACAGGAAGATCGCGAGGAACAGTCGGGGGGATTCCGGTTGTTCACCCGAATTTCCCCTTTCGCTTTCCGTCGTCTGTTGTGTCCGAAGGGATCTATCTTGTTGGGGACACAGTTTTTCCCGGGCAGGGATGGCCCGGTGTGGTGATCGGGGCATTGAACCTTTTCGGGATTTTAAGGGATCAGGGGCGAATGAGCTGAGGGCGCATTGCAAAATGAAACCATGTGATGCCATTTCTTCCAAGAAGATCTTTTTGATTTTCGAAAAAGAGGATCTCCATTCTGTTTTCCCGTGCAAGAAGTTCTACCTCACCGACAGGAACAGGGTAGGTTGGAAACTCTGCATCCGCCGGACCGTCTTTCATCGTCATGGCAAGGATGGCTCCGGGGTTCAACAATGAGGCCATCCTTTGAAATGCCCGTGGCCTGTCCGCCGGAGACAGGTGCATCCAGACGGCGCTTGCGAGAATAAGGTCGAAGGAGCCCTTTTTCAGAGAGGATAGGTCCGGGAGGGAGCTATCGATCCATTCAACCGATAACCCCGGATGACGTTTTTGGCCCTCTGCCCTCATGCGGCCAGAGGGCTCGACCGCAACCACCCCAAAGCCCAGTCTGGACAGTCCGGCGGCATCCCTTCCCGATCCCGCACCGATATCAAGAGCCCTTCCGCGTTTTTCGCCCAGTATGGGAAGAAGCCATCCATGCACCTTTTCAAATAAAACGGATTCGTAGCGGTCCGAGAGTTTCTCCGCATGCTTTTCATAACCGGGAATGGCTCCATGTGACATCGATTTTCCATTCTCCAGAGTTCGGGGTCTTTGTCCTGTCCGTGTGTTCTTCGTGGATGGAGAGCTGTCTAAAAACGCCCGGGGATTTTTTGATGGCAGACGGCGCATCGGCCATCCGCATCCATGTTCCATGAAAGGATGGAAAACCAGTCGCGTATGATCAGTGGAGAGCGGCATTCCGGACAGAATGTCGTTCCTCCGGCAGGATCATGCACATTTCCGGTATAGACAAATCGAAGCCCTTCATCCATTGCGATCTTTCTTCCCATGGAAAGTGTTTCTCTCGGGGTGGGAGGAAGGTCAAGCATCCTGAAGTCCGGATGGAAAGCGGAAAAGTGCAGGGGAACGTCGGGTCCGAGATGGGTGGAGATCCATCGGGAGAGTTCAGCGATTTCCTTTTCCGAATCATTGAGTCCGGGGATCAGGAGTGTCGTTATTTCAAGCCAGACGTCTGTTTCGTGATGAATATAGCAGAGAAGGTCGAGAACAGGAGCAAGGTGACCACCCGTCACCTTGTTGTAAAACTCCTCCGAGAATCCCTTGAGGTCGACATTGGTGGCGTCGATGAAGGAAAAGAGTTCTCTTGCGGGCTTGGGGTGAATATATCCCGCCGTGACGGCAATGGATTTCAGACCGGCCTCATGGCAAGCGATCGCTGTATCGATCGCAAATTCCGCAAAAATGACTGGATCGTTATAGGTGAATGCGACACTTTTACACCTTGTTTTCTTTGCAACCCGGACAATTTCAGGGGGGTCGGCTCTTTGGGAAAGAAGCTCCATGTCGCGTGACTTTGTCATTTCCCAGTTCTGGCAGTTTTTGCAGGTGAGGTTGCATCCGGCGGTACCGAACGACAGGACAGAGGTCCCCGGGTAGAAATGGTTCAGAGGTTTTTTTTCAACCGGATCCACATGAAGTCCTGAAGGGCGGCCCCATGCCGTCAGGATCATTTCTCCCTGGTCCATCATTCGGACAAAGCAGGCTCCCCTTTGCCCCTCGTGAAGACGGCAGTCCCGTGGGCAAAGATCACACTGGATCCTGCCATCCGGAAGCGCGTGCCACCATTGCCCGACAAATCTATCAGTCTCCATTTACGACTCTTTGATGACGGTGCTTGAGTAGCCAAATGCCCGAAGTCCCGGAGGTTTGGCATCCGCTGGAATGTGTCCCTTCTTTAAGAGTTCCTCGAGAAACATTCCGGGATCGGAGATCATTTCCCAGACTTCGGGAAGATACGTCGCTGATCGGTGTTCCCATTTGAGGAATAGTCCCTCTCTCTTTTCCGAAATCTGTTCGGCAAGGTCATCAAGGTTGTTGAAGAAAAGTTCTTCCGGTGGAGAGAGAAGGGAAATTCCGATTTTCAGGAACTTCCATTCATGGGCTGCCAATGGAAAAAACCTGGGATCCCTGAAGGCTGCGTTTCGAGCGTTCTCCCGGATATCTTCTCCCAACGGCCGAACAGGGAGCAGTGATCCTATGCAGCCTCTCAGATCTCCGTTCAGGCTCAAGGTCACAAATGTCGCGCCAAAACAATGAAGATTCGGATGATCCGGAAGGATTTTTTCAGGGTATCCCAACTCTGCTCCGATTGCGTTCCTTGCAATCTTGAGAAGAATGTCTTCAAAAGATCCGGATTCAGGGAGACCAGAATGCAAAAGATCCATATCCTACCACCTCATTTTTTGGGCCGGCCGTGTCTCCCGAGTTTCGTAGATCCAGTATCTCTCCTTTGAGGCCCGCTTCTTGGGCAGCCATGAGAAATCCGTTCAGGGGCTGTGACCCGCAGGCCATCTCATTGGTCAGGGGGCGATACTCCGGGGAGATGATATCGGAGGCCGTTCTGGCGTCCAGGAGCTGTCCTTCATCCGGAGGAAGGTAATGGGAAAGATCCGTTGAGATGACAACCAGCGTATCGGGAAAACTGAGTGCTGTCTTGATGACCCTGGCGACGCTTGAGGCAGAGGATTCTCCGGCGATCAGGGGAATGATGGGAACCTGATCCATCTGCACCTTTAGAAATGGAAGCTGGATTTCAATGGAGTGTTCCTGTGTGTGTGCCGGATCGTAGGTGTCGATCCCCGGGAGGGTTTCCATCTGGTCGACGAGAGTCCTGTCGACAGGGATCTCTCCCAGAGGGGTTCCGAAGGAAGTTGCTGTCGATGTGGCAATCCCTTTGAAAAAGATCCGATGGGATGGGCCGAGAACGAAAATTCTTTTAGGGAGGAAGGATGGGTTCATGAGGCAGTAAGCTGATGCTGCAATGGGTCCTGAATAGATCAGTCCCGCATGGGGAACTATGAGCGCGCGCGGAGTTCCCCGGGCTTGGATGGCGGGGGGGATTTTTCCGAGGGCCTCTTCAAGCATCCCTTCGACCATGTCGAGAAGGATATCCGGTTCCTTGGGATAAAACACACCTGCGACTGCCGGCGATCGAACGATTGTCATCGGAGCCTCCTTTTTGGGGGGACAGGAATTGTTTCCACTATGACACGGAAGTGCGGTTTTGAACAGGATAGGAGTTTCTTGATCCTGTAGTGGAAAAGATTGAAGGTTTGTTTTTATTTTTTTTCCGATAGGGATAATGTTTTTTTGACGATGGTCGTCCTTCCGTATTTTTAGAGTGGGTGTTATAGATGATGAAATGCTGGTCGAATCCTCCGATCAAGGGCGTTCTCGATCGGAGGGCAGAGCTTTTCTCCAGAATCAAGTCGATATTGCGAAATGTCGGGGTTTGGGATGGAGGTTTCTGGAATTCGAGGTCACCCTTCCGCTTGAGCTCTTTTCGGGACAGATATGAGAATATGCGGTGGATAGGGAGTTTTTGTCATGAAACGACTTGGAGATTCATAAAATGAGACGGACTGGTTTAGGACATCCGGGTTTTCCCTGGTTTTTTATTTTTGTTATCGTTCTTTTTTTCGGTTTTTTTCAAAGTTCTTCACAGTCACAGGATCTTTCCAGTCAAGCAGAAAATGCAGGAAAATCCGTGGAGAAATCCATTCATGATGCGGCCCAAAAAACGGGAGACTATCTCAAGAGTGACTCATTTAAGCAGGATGTTAAACGCGTGGTTGATGGAGCTGGGAAGGCGGCCCAAAATGCAGGAAAATGGATCGGAGACCAAATGGACTCGATCTCAAAAAAAGGCTCGCAAAAATGATTATAGAGACAGTGATAAGGTTCTTTTTGAGTTGGTGCGCCCGGAGAGATTTGAACTCCCGGCCCGCTGGTTCGAAGCCAGCTGCTCTGTCCCCTGAGCTACGGGCGCTTGTTCTGCTCGATGATCGCTTCTGAAGCCACTTCTCTTCCATATTACCCGAAAATTTTCCAAGAATGGAAGTCATCCAGAATACGTTAATCGGGAAAATTGTCAATATCCACAGTCATGAATTGATTTGGCAATCTTGCTTGTTTGAATGGATTTTCCAGTTTTCGGCGGATGTGTTAGAGTCGGGTTGATCCAAGTTTTCCCTTCCCATCTTCCTAGCCGCGTTTTCAAGCCAGTTCTCTTTTGATTCTTATCCGGATTTTTCAGGAATTATCCGGATTTCAGCGAAAGGAGTTCACTTGAGCTCTGGGTTCCTTGAATCATTGCCTGAAAAAACTGTTTTTCTGATCGATGTCGATGACACCCTCTTTGACAATGATTGTTTTGAGAGGGATCTGAAAGATTGCCTCCTGAACCTGTTTGGTCCGGATGGGGTGATCGAATACTGGGCAATCCTTGAGGAAATCCGAAGCTCTTCCGGGTTTGCCGACTTCTTGGGTGCGGCCCAGATATTCCGGCTCAAAAGAGATCAGTCTCCAATGACACAGGAATTGGCTTTTTTCTTTCGGGATTATCCATTTTCGAAAAACCTCTACCCTGACGCGTTATCTGTTCTCCGCTTCTTGAAAAGCCATGGCAAGGCCGTGATCCTGAGCGATGGAGATGCCATCTTCCAGCCGATCAAGATCGACCATTCCGGTATCAGACGTGAAGTGGACAGCCATGTTCTGATCTTTATCCACAAGGAGAAGATGCTTGCCAAGATTGAAAGCCTTTACCCGGCTGATCATTACGTTATGGTAGATGACAAGTTGAGAATCCTTTCAGAGATGAAATCGATATGGAAGGATCGACTGACCTCTGTTTTTGTGCGGCAGGGACATTATGCCAATGATCCGGCAATTACGGCCAGATACCCGAGACCGGACCTGGCGATCGAACGGATTGCCGATCTAGTGGACCTCTCTCCAGTGAAATTTGGTGGAACGGTAAAACAAGGAGAACCCAATGACATCCGCTAATTCTGTTTCCCTGACCAGTCTCTCGGAATGGTCAGAGCTTTCAAGGCATTATGAATCCATCAAGAAAACCAACTTGCGAGCGCTTTTTGATGCGGATCCTTCCCGAGCCGAGACGTTTTCTGTCCAGGGTGCTGGGTTATTTTTGGATTATTCCAAAAATCGGATCACATCTGAAACGTTCGAGAAGCTCTTGGCTCTCTCGAAAAGATGTGACCTCACCGGGAAAATCGCCGCAATGTTCAATGGCGAGAAGATCAATCAGACCGAGAAAAGAGCTGTTCTTCATATTGCTCTCAGGGCTCCTTCATCCCAGCCCGTTTTTCTTGACGGCATTGATGTTGTTAAGGAGGTGCATGAAACGCTTTCCAGAATGGCAACCTTTGTCCGGCGTATTCATGACGGATCCTGGAAAGGGCAGACCGGAAAAATCATTAAAAATGTTGTCAACATAGGAATCGGGGGATCGGATCTTGGTCCGGTCATGGCTTATGAGGCCCTGAAGTTTTATTCTCATCGAGAAATGACCTTTCGATTTGTCTCCAATATCGACGGGACGGATTTTGTTGAAGCAACGCGCGACCTTGATCCTTCCGAGACGCTGTTTATCCTTTCATCCAAAACCTTTACCACGCTTGAAACGATGACCAACGCCTCGACCGCCAGGGACTGGCTTCTCTCCTCACTGGGTTCCCGGGAAGCGATTGCCCGTCACTTTGTCGCTGTGTCGACCAATCGCGCGGAGGTCATGAAGTTCGGTATCGATCCGGAAAACATGTTTGGTTTTGGTGATTGGGTCGGTGGGCGGTATTCGATGGATTCGGCGATCGGTCTGTCGATCATGCTTGCGGTTGGGCCCGTTCATTTTTATGAGATGCTTGCTGGTTTTCACGAAATGGATGAGCATTTCAAAAAGACCCCGCCGGAAAAGAATCTTCCTGTCATCATGGGGCTTTTGTCTCTTTGGGAAAATAATTTTTTTGGTTCCGCTACACGCGGGATCTTTCCTTATGAGCAATATCTGAAGCGGTTTCCGGCCTATCTTCAGCAGTTGACCATGGAAAGCAACGGGAAGCATACAACGATGACGGGAAATCGGGTGAACTATGATACCTGTCCCGTGATTTGGGGTGAGCCCGGTACAAACGGTCAGCATTCTTTCTATCAGTTGATTCATCAGGGAACCCGGATCATTCCTTCTGACCTGATCGGTTTTTTTCATTCATTGAACCCTCTGGGGAATCATCACCAGATTCTTCTGGCAAACATGTTTGCCCAGTCCGAAGCTCTGGCTTTCGGTTTGTCTCCTGAGGCATTAAGAAAACAGGGGATTGCGGAGGAGTTGATTCCCCACAAGGTTTGTGAGGGAAATCGGCCCACGAATGTGATTTTGGCTGACAGGCTGACTCCAGCCACACTTGGGAAGCTCGTGGCACTTTATGAGCATAGTGTTTTTGTCCAGGGGGCCATATGGGGAATTGACTCTTTTGACCAGTGGGGAGTGGAGCTCGGAAAAGTTCTCGCGCAACGCATCATTCCGGAACTCAAGGAGTCCACCGGTAAACCACTTGTGCATGATTCTTCGACCAATGCCCTGATAGAACTCTACCGAGAAAAGGTTTGATTTCGCCTCTGTAGCCGATCTGACGGAAGATGCCGATATCCAACAGGAAACGTGAGGGACTGTTTTATCGCATGAGTTTCTTTTCCATCGTTTTCGGCATACTTCCAACGCTTTGATTTTTTGATTTGATTGATGGTATTATTCCACTTCGCATTTTGAGATCACTCGAAATTTAGAAAGATTTTTTAAGGAAGGTGGGAGTGGCATGGCGGGTTTTGCTGTGGTCCGTACGGGCGGAAAGATGTATCGCGTAACCCCGGGCCAGATTTTGGTTGTTGAAAAAATTGAAGGAGAAGGTGAAGTCCTTCTTCAGGAAGTCCTGATGGTCTCCGATGAAACCGGAACTGTGTTTGCCCAGGGTGAAAAGTCCATAGGCGTTTCGGTTCGCGCGAAGATCCTGTCACAGGAGCGTGATCAGAAGATCATCGTGTTCAAAAAGAAAAAGCGCAAAAATTACCGCCGGAAGCAGGGACACCGTCAATCGGTTTCAAGAATCCGGATCGAGGAAATTATCCGGGGCGCATAGTCTGGATCGGGCGAATTTTTTGTTTAACAGGCTGTTGAAGGAGTTTAGTCATGGCACATAAAAAAGGGGTGGGCTCCACCCGAAATGGACGTGATTCAGAGTCCAAGCGTCTCGGAGTCAAGCGTTCTGATGGCCAGTTTGTGTTGGCCGGCAATATTTTGGTCCGCCAGCGGGGAAGCAATTTTTACCCCGGTGAGAATGTCGGTATCGGTCGGGATTTCACTCTTTATGCCCGGGAATCCGGTTTGGTCAAATTCACCAGCGGTGGCCAGTCCAAAAAAGTTCATGTGCTTCCCCGGGTCTCCCAGGAGATGCCGGTTTAGTCCGGAAGGAATCTCCCTTTGCCCCAGTTTGTAGATGAAGCCCGCATTATTGTCGAGTCCGGAAAGGGCGGGGCGGGGGCTATTTCGTTCCGCCGCGAAAAGTTTGTTCCAAGAGGTGGTCCTGATGGAGGTGACGGCGGCCAGGGTGGCAGCGTCATTTTCATCGGCACCAATCGCCGATCAACCCTCCTCGATTTCAAGCACCGTTCCCATCTTATTGCCACTCCGGGTGGTCCAGGCCGTGGAAAGAACATGCACGGAGCAAACGGCCGATCCCTGAGACTTGAGGTGCCACTCGGAACACAGATCTTTGATGACGATACGGGGGCGCTTCTTTTTGACCTGACCGTGCCGGAAGAATCTGTTGTCGTGGCGCGGGGTGGGCGGGGCGGCCGTGGAAACGCCCATTTTGCAACCGCTACCCGTCAGACTCCTGACTATGCCGATACAGGCATTTCCGGACAGACACGTCGTCTCCGTCTTGAACTCAAGGTCATGGCCAGGGTCGGACTTCTGGGATTCCCGAACGCTGGAAAATCAACGTTCCTCTCCCGGGTGACCAGGGCTCATCCGCGGATCGCCTCCTATCCGTTCACGACACTGCATCCTCATCTGGGGGTCCTTGTCATGGGACATTCTCCTAATGAGCAGGAAATTGTCATTGCCGACCTTCCCGGACTGATTGAAGGGGCCCATGAAGGAAAAGGATTGGGAACCCGCTTTTTGAAACATGTGGAGCGAACCCGCATCCTCCTTCATTTTCTGGATCTCTCCCACGAGGGAGCCGAGGACCCTGCAGACTCCTATGCCATTATTCGCCGTGAACTCGAGCTTTTTGATCCGGAGCTGATGGAAAAGCCTGAGCGGGTTGTTGGCACAAAACTGGATGCTGCGGATCCTGAAAGGGTTGAGAAGTTTTTGGCGTTTGTCAGGAAGAAAGGCTTCCCGGAGCTTATGATATCTTCCCAGACAGGTGAAGGAATGCCGAGACTTATGGAAGAGTTGTCAATCGTTTTGGCAGAGGAAGAGCGTCTGGAAGAGTCCCGAAAGCATTCAGATTCTTCTGATCAGGATGTTCATCGGGATGGTACTGCCAGTAACACTCCGGAAGAAAGAAACCCTTCTTCGGTTATTGCGTGAACGAAGGGACTTCCCTCTCTTTCGAGCCAGATCTTGTTCGTCTTTCCAGTATCTATGGAAAGATGAAAACATTGGTCCTAAAAGTTGGCTCCGCCGTATTGACCTCTTCCGACGGAGGTCTTTCCGGACGGGCGCTTTCTATTATTTCAAAAGAAGTTGCTAAACAGCGTTCTCGTGGAGTATCGGTTGTCATCGTCTCTTCCGGAGCGGTGGCTGCCGGCCGAAACACTCTGTCGCTTGGTCGTAAACCTCTTTCCCTCGCCATGAAACAGGCAGCAGCGTCTGTCGGTCAAAACAGACTGATGTGGAGTTGGGAAAAGGCTCTTTCACGCCACAAGATCACTGCAGCCCAGGTCCTCCTGTCCCCATATGATGTGATCGAGCGGGATCGTTTCACCCATCTTGACCGGACCTTTGAGACACTTCTATCGCTGGGAATCGTTCCTGTTGTCAATGAAAATGATTCTGTCGCCACCGAGGAAATCCGATTTGGTGACAATGATCAGCTTTCAGCAAAAGTTGCCGCCATCGTAAGAGCCGGGTTCCTTTTGATCCTTTCCGATGTATCGGCCCTTTTTACCGCCGATCCCAGGATTGACCCACTCGCCAGGCGGGTGGCGTATGTTCCGGCCGTTACATCCGATATCCGAAAAATGGCAGGCATTTCCCGTTCAGGGCTTGGAACGGGAGGGATGTCTTCGAAGGTTCTTGCGGCTTCCGATGGAGCGTCGTGGGGGTTGCCGGTGGGAGTTGTCGGAGGAATGAAGCCGGGAGTCATCGAGCGGTTCTTTTTGGGAAAAGAGGGGACGCTTTTTGATGCGGCGTCTGTTTCCCGTTCGAGCAAGAAGGTATGGATCGGATATTTCTCCAGGCCGGCGGGTGGCCTGCATCTCGATCAAGGTGCGGTGAATGCTGTGAGAAGTGGAAAAACCAGCCTTCTTCTCCCGGGTATCTTGCGGGTCGATGGGGTGTTTTCCAAGGGCGATGTTGTTCGACTGATAGACCGGGATGGTCGGGTGATTGGCAAGGGTGTTACCAAGATTTCCTCAATGGATGTGATAGAAAATCGCCATTCGAGTGGCGTTGTTGTTGTCCATGCCAATGATATGGCTCTTTTGGACGATTCGAACGATCAGAAGGAATTCAGACCATGCTAGAAAAAACCGATTTGTATGCTCCGGAAGCCCTGAATGCGGGGATCTCCAGAGCGAGAAAGGCTCTTGGGGATTTTTCAATTCTTTCAAGCCGAAAGAAAAATGAAATTCTGATTCTTCTCTCCGAAGAGCTCTCCAGAGAAAAAAGCGACATCATGGCGGTCAATCAAACGGATTATTCTAAGGCGGTTTCGTCCGGTATTGATCCTGCGATGTGTGACCGGCTCCTCTTGACGGACAGTCGTTATGACCAGATGATCAAGGGGCTCAAAGAGGTTGCGGCTCTTCCTGACCCTGTGGGAACCGGTGTTTCTTCCTGGGAAAATGCGGACGGCTTGAAAATTGAAAAAGTACGGGTTCCGCTTGGTGTGGTGGGCGTCATTTACGAAGCCCGTCCGAATGTGACGATTGAAGTGTTTTCCCTGTGTCTCAAGGCCGGTTGTCCGATTGTCCTGAAGGGAGGTTCCGAAGCTTTCAAGACAAACATGCGTCTTGTATCGGTGGTCAAAAGGGTTCTTGAATCTTCAGGCGTCAATACGGATGGCGTTTTTTTTCTTCCCTGGACGGACAGGAATGTCGTGGTCGATCTGGTCGGGAATACCGGGCTCGATGTCATCATTCCGAGGGGAGGGGCCGGTTTGATGGATATTGTAACCCGTCATTCAAGGGTGCCTGTCCTTCGCCATGACCGTGGTCTTTGCCATATATATGTGGCAGCTTCAGCCGATGAGGATATGGCTCTTTCCGTTGTGATGAATGCCAAGACGAGCCGGCCCTCGACATGCAATTCGATGGAGACCCTCTTGGTGGATTCCGGAAAGGAGGGCTTCCTGCGCCATTTTCTTTCCGTTTGCCATGAGCGGGGTATCAGGGTGAAGGGCTGTGCCGTGACCAGAGGATTGGATCCGACTGTGGATGAGGCGACCAATGAAACCTACGACACCGAATTTCTCGACCTGACGCTCAATTGCCGGGTTGTGGACGGACTCGATCACGCTCTTGAGCATATTCGCAGGTATGGGTCAGGTCATACTGAGGCGATCATCACCTCTGATATCGGTGAGGCAGACCGTTTTTGGCGTGAGGTGGACGCTTCCTGTGTCATGGTGAACGCTTCTACCCGATTGCACGATGGTTTTGCCTTTGGTCTTGGAGCTGAAGTCGGAATTTCCACAACCCGGATCCATGCCCGGGGGACGATGGGACTTGCAGAGCTGACCACGACAAAATACCAGGTTTGGGGAAATGGACATCTCCGGCAATCCTGACATGAGCTCCCTGTCGGATATTGCTGTTTATGGGGGGGCTTTCAACCCCATCCACGAAGGTCATCTGTCATTGGCAAGGGAGCTCCAGAAACGTTTTTCCCTTTCCCGAATCTTATTTGTTCCAACCGGCAGACCTCCCCACAAGTCCCTTTCCGGTGATCCCGGAGCAGATCACCGGCTCCGGATGCTCAAGGAAGCGATAGCCGGAAACTGTGGGTGGGAAGCTGTTCCCGTCGAGATTTTGCGATCAGGTGTATCCTATACCGTCGGGACCCTCAGGGAGCTTGATCTCCCTAAACGCCCGTGGCTTGTTCTGGGGACGGATGCGTTTTTGGAATTTCTGTCCTGGAAAGATCCGGCGGGGATTCTTTCCTTGGCGGATCTTCTGGTTGCTTCGAGGCCCGGAACACTGTTTTTGGATGTTGCTCCTGTTGTTTCAGGGGTTTTGTCCATCCTTGGAAAAAAGGCATTGTCGATATCCGAAGATGATGCAAGGTCTCTTGATTCTGGTGTCATGAGTCTCTGGATGAGGGCTGTTCCCGAGAGTTCATTTCGGTTGGCTCTTCTCCGGGCAGACACCCCGGATATTTCTTCGACGATGGTACGAGGTGCTCTCTCAGGGGTCAAGAATCCTTCTTTGGAAAAGGGGAAAATCTTGCCCGCAAGTGTCAAATCCTATATTGTTGAAAAGGAGTTATTTTGTGAAGGATGATTTGTTGAAGACCAAGGAAGGCACATCGGCTCAAAGAGGGGAACCTGTGTCCATAAAAGGACAGTCAGAAAACGGTTCCATGGGGAGCTTGATGGATGTTCCGGAAGAAACTCCGGCAGCAATGGCCCGTTTCCTTCTGGACAGGAAAGTCGGGAATGTCTGGATTCTGAGTCCTGGAATCGAATGTAGCTATGCCGACCACCTGATTATCGGCGAGGTTGAAAATGAACGCCATCGTGACTCCGTTATGGATGCGTTTGATCAACGCTTTACGAAGCGCGGAGAACCTTTCTTTTATGAAAAGGGTCCAATCTGGAGCCTGATGGATTTTGGAGATGTGGTGATTCACCTGTTTTTATCGGCAGGACGTCGGTTGTATCGCCTTGAGGACCTTTTTCCATCGTCTCCATTATGGGTTCTCTCCGATGCGGGCCACTTTGCTTTGAAAAATCCTGAAGACCGCCATGCTCCCAATGATGGTGAAAATTACCTTTCCATTCCGGAGCCGAATCGTTTATGACGCGATTTCTTCTATTGGTCCTGATCCTGTCTCTTGTCTATCTGGTCAAGCTTTTTGAATGGAATCCCCGTTCCTTCCCATTCGAATTTTTGCCAGGCAGGACCGTTCTGCTTCCAGAGGTTGCCTTGATGGTGCTGGCTCTGGTTGTTGGAGCCGCATTCATTCTGATGGTGAACGGGGTGGGAGACGCCTTCAAATGGTTCCGCTCGTTAAAAAACATCCAGGAAGAGCGAACAGAAGAAAAAGTGGAAATTCTCTGGAAGAAGATCAGGGAGGAACTGAATCGTTCCCATACTCCACAAGCGATAACGCTTCTTGACCGTCTTGTTGCGATTATGCCCAATCACACGGCCGCCCTTTTTCTTTTGGGGAACCTGAAGCGTCAGGGGGGTGATCTGACAGGAGCGATCCGTATTCATCGTCGTGCCCGTGTTTTTGATGAAGAGGATGTACGGCTGATTCTCGCGCTGGCCAATGATTATGACAAGGCGGGCCGTTTGGATGACGAGCTTGCCCTGTACCGGGAATATTTCAAGAAGGAAGGGAAAAACGCCCTTCTGTTGGGAAGCTTCAGAAATCTTCTGGTACGTCTTGAAAAATGGGATGAAGCTCTTGATGTCCAGTCTGTTTTGTCCCGTTCTTTTCAAAAGGGAGACCGCAGGGAGAGGGAAGTCGCTTTCCTCGTGGGAATCAAATATGAGTCAGGCCGTCAGCTGGTTAGGGAAGGAAAATCGGATGCGGGAAGGCGATTGTTCCGTAGCGCCCTCAAAATCAATCACTCTTTTGTCCCTGCGAGGATTTCCCTGTCAGAAGCCCAGGATAGTGAAGGTCGCGGAAAAGAGGCTCTTGAAACGCTTCTTGAAGGTTGGTCGAGAGACAGGGATATGGTCTATCTCGACAAGATAGAGGAGCTGGCGCTCGACCGTGGAAATCCCGATTTGATCCTGTCTCTTTACGAACGTCTGGTTCAGGATTTTCCGGATGAGCCGGCCTATTTCCTTGGACAAGCCCGGCTTTTGGCGAGATTGATGATGGTGGATGAGGCGATTGATCTTCTGGAATCGATCGATGGCCGTGTCAACTGGGATGGAAGCTTTCATCGATTGAGGGGGGAATTGTACCTGCGAAAAGGTGATCAGGGCAATGCTCTGGAGGCGTTTCGAAAGTCTTCTCTTGCCGGAACCGTCTCGGAGAAATATTTCTGCAGAAGTTGCGAAACGCGATTTTCCGAATGGGATGGCCGGTGTCCTTCCTGTCGGAGATGGAATACCATGACAGTCTATCCCGGTTATAACAGGGAAGATGCTTCCATCCTTTCCTCCCCCGAGTTTATTTCTTCCGAGGACAATGTCTTCGGTTCAGAGTTTGATGAATATACACCGCTCTCTTTTTAATTGCCCCCTTACACTTGATCTCCCTTGGTTCCTGCCCTCACTGCCTTGATCCTTCCCCTGTATCCCGAACATTATGTTCCGTTTGCATGGAGTTATTTTTACGCGAGACACGTTCATCACCTGAGCCTTTGAAGCTTTTGGAAAACCGGTGGATTCAGGGCGCCTTTTCTTATCAGGGAGTCACCCGGTCCCTTTTCTCCCGTGCCAAGTTTTACTCGGATCCGAGAGCCATGAATCTTCTGATGGAGTATGGGATTGCCCGACTGGGAGTTCCCTGTGAAAGGGTTATTCTCCTGCCTGTTCCCCCGCATAAAAAGAGACTTTTGTCGAGAGGTTTTTCGATGGCAGACCGTATGGCGTTATTATGGAGCAGGTCTTGGGGAATCTCCTATTCTTTTGGCGGTGTGGAGAGAAAAGGCGGTCCGGAGTCAAAGAGACTGGGCCGTAATGAGAGACTGGCGATAAGTTCCAGTGACCGCTGGATTTTTCACAGCAATCTGAAAAAAGATCCTGTTGTTTTGGTGGACGATCTGGTGACCACAGGGTGGACACTTAAAAGTCTTGCCCATGGTCTTGAGGAAAGAGGCGTTTTGGTGGCGGGGGCAATCGCTTTGTGCATGCGTGAACGTTTTCAGGGTAGTCTGGAGACAGGTGTCTTTCATGAAGCCTGACTCCGGTTCGCATCTTTTCCCAGAGACTGTGGATGAAATCAATGAATGGTTGTTTCGCATCTCCCAAAGTCTTCCGGAATTCCGGGACAGGCCCGGACAGAGAGAGATGATCGAATTGGTCCGTCAGGTGTTTTCCCGCGCAAGGCCTGCAGATGTCCAGGATGAGTCCGGTCGTTCCCTTCTGGCCATTGAGGGTCCGACAGGGACGGGAAAGACGCTTGCCTATCTTTTACCGGGGATCATCATGGCAAGACATCTCGAAAAACGTTTGGTTGTGTCTTCTGTGACAGTCGGACTTCAGGAACAGTTGGCTTCCAAGGACATTCCATTTCTTGAGGAGCACTCCGGTTGGCCCTTGACTCATGGGATAGCCAAGGGCCGTAGCCGATATGTCTGTGAGCGGGACCTTGCCTTATTTGTTGATGGTGGACTGATGGCACCTCCGGGTACCAAGGATTTCCTGCAGAAAATGGAAAAAGCCCTGGGAAGCACATGGGATGGAGATCGGGATACATGGCCGGGAGTTATGGATGAACGGGTCTTTTCCCTGGTGGCCAATCGGGCGGAAAGTTGCACCGGAGCTCATTGCCAGTATTTTGAGGATTGTCTCTATTTCAGGAATCGAAAGCTCCTTGAAAGTGTCGATATTGTTGTGACGAATCATGACCTTCTTCTTGCAGATGCGCTTTTGGGCGGTGGGGTGGTTCTTCCTGCTCCGGGATCATCCCTGCTTGTCGTGGACGAGGCACATCACCTTCCGAGAAAAGCGACAGAAGCATTTTTGTCCGGGATCTATCTGGAGTCTTCCCTTGAATTTCTCTCGGAAATTCCGATGGCAATGGCAAATGGTGTTTCGGTCATGGGGACAAAAGAGGTCGGATCTGATGTTGTGATCTGTCAGGAGGCAGTTGTTCACCTTTCCCCCATCTTGTCAGGTGTGTCCCATTTTCTGGAAAAGAATTGGCCGGCTCTCCTTGCGAAAATCAATCGGGAAGATCTGTCGTCGGGGATTTTTTCTGGCGGAGGTGAGCAATCGATATGGCGATTTCCCCGGGGCGTTTTGCCCGGGAATCTGGAAAAGGATCTTGCTCTCGCCCATGAACATTTCTCGACACTGAAGACGAGTCTTTCCCGTCTGAGAGATGCCCTGTCACAGCGACTTGCTTCAACCGGCGGGGGTGACCGTCTGATTGAAAGGGGACTTCTCGAGACAGGGGGACTTCTTCGCCGGGTAGGGGGATTGCTTCGTTTCACGGAAACGATTACTGCCAAAAAGAAGCAGAGTGAGAACCCCATTGCACTTTGGGCCCAGAGGGTGATCCAGGGGGGGATTCCTTCTTTCTCCCTCCACGCGGGTCCTGTCATGTCGGGCGGGCTGTTGAAAGAGCTGGTCTGGTCCAAATATTCGGCAGGGGTCGCCACATCAGCGACGTTAACGGCATTGGGGAACTTTGATCATTTTATGGCCCAGTCAGGTCTTGCTCTTTTCCCGGATGTGACTCGTAAAAAGCTTGATTCCCCTTTTGATCATGGTCGGCAGGGGGTATTGGAGATTCCGCATATGAAGACGGACCCTACTGATTCACATGGTCATACAAGGGAAGTTGCCCAGTGGATCAGCAAACGGATCCATCCTGCAGAGGGAGGGCTCGTCTTGTTTTCTTCCCGGAGACAAATGGAAGATGTCAGCGGACTTCTTCCGCCTGATGTCCTGAAAAGGCTTTTGGTTCAGGGAAGTTATTCCAGGGAATCGCTTTTGGGAAAACATCGGGAACGGATCGAAAGAGGAGAGGGAAGCCTTCTTTTTGGGCTTGCTTCCCTAGCGGAAGGGCTTGATCTCAAGGGAGCTCTTCTCACACATGTCGTGATTGTCCGTATTCCGTTTTCTCCTCCCACGGAGCCTATCGGGGAGGCCTTGTCCGAATGGCTTGAAGATCAGGGGGAAAATCCATTCCGTAAAATCCAGCTGCCTCAGGCCTCTCTTCGTCTGATTCAGGCAGTGGGTCGTCTTATTCGCTCCGAAAATGATTGGGGGGTGGTTTCCATTCTGGACCGCCGGATTGTGACAAAGTCCTACGGGCGCCATCTGCTGAAATCCCTGCCACCGTTTTCTGTGAAAATAGAACACCCCGGAGAGGATTTTCATTAAACGGAATCCATTTTTGTGGAACGTCCGGTCTTTTGGGACATCTTGTCCTGATACATGTCTTTGTCGGCAGCACGAAGAAGGTCATCCAGATGATCTCCATCATCCGGATAAGAGGCGATTCCCACACTCAGTCCAAAAGGGATGGAGACGTTCCCTGGAATAATGGAGGGGTGGAGAAGTGTTCGCCTGAGTCGTTGGACAAGGAGCTCCTTCTCCATGGGAGAAAGTGTTCCCCTGATGATGGCGATGAATTCATCTCCTCCAATCCTGACCAGCAAATCCCCTTCCCTGAGCGCAGACTGAAAGCGCTTGACGGCCGCTTTCAGGACATGATCCCCGGCTGCATGTCCAAGTTGATCGTTAACAGCCTTGAAATGGTTCAAGTCAAGATAGAGAAGCGTGAAAGAAAACTCTTTATTCCTGTCTTGCAGAATTTCGACCTTTGACCATTCCTGGAGGAATCTTCGATTCGGGATTCCTGTCAGTTCGTCATGAGAGGATTCTTCCTCGAGACGTTTCAGGAGTTTGCTGTTTTTGCGGATTTCCTGATAGATGATCACAATGGTGATGAGGATGAATAAAAAGGAGCTTCCGAGAAAAAGAAGGAAGTTCCTTCGGATTATCCGTCGATCCTTGAAAGCGATGGACTCAAGGATGGTGATCTCCCTGTTTTGGATTAACAGGATATTTCCGACGGAAATGCGCAGGGCATCCATCCGTGCTTTGGGTTCTCCATCCGTGATGATTTTCAGGGCCGTTTTTTGTCCGGACACTTCCTGGGTTACGATCGCCCGGTTCAGAATGGAAATCTCCCTGGCGATCAGTCCTCCGGTTTTTTGAGCTTCGGCAAGGATGGAGGGGGATTTTCGGCTGACGGACAACAGCATGTCAAGGTGCGCAATAATGGTCTTCCGGCTGTTTTGATAAGGCTCAAGGTAAGAAGAATTATCTGTCAGCAGGAACCCACGTTGTCCGGTTTCAAGATCTTTTGCATCGGAGAGAAGTTTGAGTGCAAGAGTGATGACGCGTTGGTGGTAGAGCAGTTTGTGAAAGTCGTTACGGAATTGGTTCCGGTCAAAATAGGTCTGAGATCCGAAAAGGACGATTGTTGTCCCGAGCAGAAATACAAGTATCCCAACGGCCCATACCAGTCGATCTCTCACTTGAAATCCTGTCTTGAATGGTTGATCAAGCCTCCTCATGGTTCTCATGATAACCGGTGCCGTCAAAACGGTAAAGCTATCATCACCCGATGGGACAAGGAGTGATTTGATTTGATATAATCACCGCATGAGAAGATCCGGTCCGGTTGGCCGGGATGGATGAATATGAAGAAGTGACTGTATCGCGCCTTTTTTTTGGGCTTTGGGGAGAGTAAAAAATGAATTCGATGAATTCCTGGAATGCGACCAATGACCGGAATGTGGTCGAAGGCCTTAGAAGTTCAGTCAGTCAAGGAAAGTTTATGGTCCGGGTTTATAGCCTTCTGGCTGTGACCCTCCTTGTTTCAGCCATGGCGACTTTTTGGGGAATGGAGCAGGGGCTTTCGACCATGCTCAGTCATCCAATCATTCTGATGGTGCTTAATTTCGGGACTCTGTTCCTCCTGATGGGAGTTCAGAGAGTGCCGGTCGTCAACGTCCTGGTCACACTCCTTTTTGCGGGAATCATGGGAGCGTCCCTTGGCCCTGCCATTGCACAGGCTGTCCATCTTCCCGGTGGAGCCGGCATCGTGACCAACGCGCTTCTTTTGACCACGGCGATTTTTTTCAGTCTGAGCCTGTATGCGATGGTTTCCGGGAAGTCTTTTTCCTTTCTGGGGAGCTTCCTTTTTACGGGTTTGATCATTGTTGTGATCTTGTCTCTGGTCCAAATCTTCTGGCACCCTGCGTTTCTTCAGGTGATTGTTGCCGGAATGGGCGCTCTGGTGTTTTCCGGCCTGATTCTTTTTGATACGGCCCGGATCCTTTCATCCTCGGAAGAGGAATTGACCCCGGTCATGGCTGTGGTCTCCCTGTATCTGGATGTTTTAAACCTGTTTTTGTCGCTTTTGAGAATCCTTGAAATTTTTCGTGGCAGGGACTGATTGTTTTATCCGATGATTTTGGAGGGTATTGATGCTTAAAGAGTCACAATGGATCTGGATGGATGGCAAGATGGTTCCCTGGAAGGATGCCAACGTTCACGTACTGACACATTCCCTCCACTATGGGATGGCCGTTTTTGAGGGTATCCGGGCCTATAGTGGCCCGGAAGGGACCTCCATCTTTCGTCTTGCCGAACATACGAGACGATTGGTGAACTCAGGCAAGGTCATGCTCATGAAGTCACCTTACTCGGAAGAAGAGTTGATGGATGCCACGTGCAGGGTTGTGAGAGAAAACAATCTTTCTTCCTGTTACATTCGTCCATTGATGTATGTTGGTTATGGGGATATGGGTATCTACGCCAGACAGAATCCGATCTGTGTTTCCATTTCTGCATGGGAATGGGGAACCTACCTTGGTGAAGAGGGTCTATCCAAGGGAATCCGGGCCAAGATCAGTTCCTTTTCGCGTTTTGGTGTCAATACTTTTCTGAACAGGGCAAAGGTTTCGGCTCACTATGTCAACTCTCAGCTGGCAAAGTGGGAAGTCAAGATGGCTGGCTATGATGAAGCGATCCTCCTTGATCAGGACGGATTTGTTGCGGAAGGGCCAGGAGAGAATATCTTTATTGTCTCGGGTGGGGTCCTCCGGACACCAGCCCTGAAAACCGTTCTCGACGGAATCACCCGAAATGCTGTGCAAACTCTTGCAAAAGAGATGGGAATTCCTGTTTGGGAAGGTGTGTTGACGAGAGATGATCTATATCTTGCCGATGAGGCTTTTTTTACAGGAACGGCAGCCGAACTCACTCCGATCCGGGAAATTGACGAGCGCACGATCGGAACTGGTCGTCCTGGTCCCGTGACGCTGGCCCTTCAAAAGGCTTTTTTCGATGTTGTCCATGGCCATGTGAAGGATCATCCCGAATGGCGCTATCCTGTGGCCGGCAGGCCTTCCGGAAAATAATCCCATGAATCAGTCACCCCGGGGCACCCGCTCCGCCAACCCCGGGGATTTGACCTGGGCCAGTGTTCTTCCCAAAAACACCCTTTATCTTCTCGACGGTTTTGGGTATATCTTCCGGGCCTATCACAGTCGGGTTGACTTCACGACTTCCAAGGGTTGTCCTACAGGTGCGTTCACTGTTTTTGCCAATATGCTCCTGTCCGTTGTCAGAGACTTCAATCCAGCTTATCTGGGGGTGATCTTTGAAGGTCAGGGCAAGAGTGTCAGGTCAGAGATTCTCCCTCAAATCAAAGCGAACCGTCCTTCCCCTCCTGATGATTTTCTGGTCCAGATCCCCTATATCGAACGATTGATCGCTGGACTTGGGATTTCCACGGTGTCTGTTGACGGATATGAGGCAGATGATGTCATTGCGACACTGGCACACCGATGGATTGACCAGGCTGACGGAGATTCTCATGTCGTTGTCATGTCGGCGGACAAGGATCTTTTGAATGTTGTCTCCGATCATGTAACGGTTTTTGATCCGATGACGAAAAAGCGTTTTGGTGTTTCCCAGGTGATCGATCGCTGGGGTGTTCTACCGTCACAAATTCCGGACCTTCTCGCATTGATGGGAGATACCTCGGACAATATTCCTGGTGTTCCCGGTGTTGGTCCTGTAACGGCGGCAAAACTGCTGGGGCAATCCGGTGACGGCGTTGAAGAGCTCTTATCCCGCATAGAGTCCGTGACGCCTCCCAGAATCAGGGATCTTTTGGTTGCCAACAGGGAGCAGATCCTTTTGAGTAAAAAGGTGACGATCCTTCATGATCGTCTTCCGATAGAAGCTTCTGCTGATTCGCTGTCCCTATCCTCTCCAGATCTGCCATCTCTTGAAGCTCTTTTAAAAGAACTTGAGGCTCCGGCACTTTGGACGCGTATCCGATCGTTGGAAAATAAGGATAGCCAAACCCGTTCCAAATCGTCTGACCCTTCAGAGACTCTTCCGAGCTCTTCCGGCAGGGAGAGATCTCATACGCTTTCTTCCGGGGGGCTTTCCGGAAAACACGGTATAGATCCGGTCTCTCCGAATGAAATCTGGTATCACGGCCCGGATCAATCCCTTTTGTTTTCCAAATCAGATCTTACCGGCCTGCAAAAAATCTTGACAGCTCTTTCCGAACCGGTCTGGGTATCGGATAGCATGCTTCTCCATCGCCAATGGCCGGAGCTGATTCTTCCGGAGGTTGGATTTGATCTTGTCCTTGCCGCTTACTTGCTGGACCCGGGACACCGGGAAGACTCCTTGACCGTGATTGCCTCACGTCATTTTTTGAATGTTGACGGGGAACGCCGTGAACTGGTCAGCAGTCTTTATCCTCTCCTTTATGAAGAAATTTCCCGTTTCCATTTATTGCCTGTACTTTTAAAGATCGAAGTGCCCCTTTCTGGAGTCCTGTCCAGAATGGAACGTTTTGGAGTATCGATTGACAAGAAACAGCTGGAAGCACTGAGACATCTTCTGTCCGGACGTCTTTCTGCCCTTGAAAAAGAAGTTCACGAATTGGCAGGAGAATCTTTTCTGATACTATCCCCGAAACAGGTGGCCCGGATCCTTTTTGAAAAACTGGCACTCCCGACTGCACGGAAAGGGAAGACAGGATATTCGACAGATGAAGAGACACTGGAATCCCTTCGAGAAAAACATCCCTTACCAGGGATGATTCTGGAATACCGTCAGCTTTCAAAGCTTCTTTCAACCTACGTTGAGGGAATTTCATCCAAAATGGATGAGAATGGTCGCTTGCATGGACAGTTTCATCAGACTGTAACTGCTACGGGAAGACTTTCTTCTTCCGATCCCAATCTCCAGAATATCCCGATCCGTTCGGAATTGGGACTGGAAATCCGGAAATGTTTTGTTGCGCCGCCCGGGTCACTTCTTCTATCAGCGGACTATTCCCAAATTGAGCTGAGACTTCTGGCCCATATGTCCGGGGACGCCTCTCTTGTCGAAGCGTTTACACAAGGAGAGGATATTCATTCCAATACGGCAAGGAGGCTGTTTGGAGAGCCTGTGACACCTGATTCAAGACGACGCGCCAAGACGGTCAACTTTGGAATTCTCTACGGGATGTCTTCTTACAGTTTGTCCCAGAGTCTTGGTGTGACAGCATCAGAGTCAAAAGAGGTGATTGACCGTTACTTTGCCACGTATCCGGGGATTGAGCCCTTTTTTTCATCCATCCTCGATGAGGCCAGAAAAACCGGGATGGTTCGTACCATCTCAGGCAGAATCCGGCGCATTCCGGAGGTCCATTCCAGTGATCGAAGGTTGAGGGAATATGGGGAACGAATGGCAGTGAACACGGTTCTTCAGGGGTCAGCTGCAGATCTGATCAAGAAGTCCATGGTGGAGCTATCCGGTCGTCTTGACGCCATTCCGGACAAGGGTGCGAATCTCCTTATCCAGGTGCATGACGAGCTTCTCCTTGAGGTACCTTCTTCAAGGGTGGAGGAGATGTCTGTATTGTTGAAAGATGTTATGGAAAAGGCTTTTGACTTGAAAGTTCCGCTGGTCGTTTCGACTGGTTGGGGAAAAAACTGGGTGGATGCCCATCCGGCATGATGTGATAGGATCCGGATCCAATCTGATTTTTGTAAAGTGGGGGCTTCATGGAGTTAAGAGGTACGACAGATCAGCATGCCCTTCTTGAGGGTTTGAATATGCCGATGCTGGAAATGGCTGTAATGACGGCATTGGTAGCGGTTCTTGTGGCCCTTTTGGGCACAGTCTTGATCCTCAGGCGCTACAAGGGGACATCGGAGGAAGAGAAAGTCCGGAAAGTGGCGCGCTTTGGATGGGTGGGGCTTATTGTCTATCTGGTAATCTTTTTGATTTATTATGAACAAAAAGCAACTCCAAAGACCATTCCCTATCCATTTGCGAAGGGGGATGCGGCTATTGCAAAGGGTGACTTCAAGACCGCGATTCAGGCGTATGAAGATGTGGTCAAGAAATATCCGACCATGGCCCAGGCCCATTTCAAGCTTGGGATGGTGTACAGGATGGTCAAAGCCATTCCCAAGGCGAAAGCAGAGCTTCAGATTGCAATTCAGGAAGATCCTGACAGGGCAGAGCCCTATTTTGCCCTTGGATCCATTTTATGGAGTCAGGGTACCTCAATAGACGCTCTTCCTTATTTCCAGAAGGGGTTGAGTCTTGATCCTTCCAATCCCCAAAAGGATTTTTTTATAAAAATCATTAACAGGGCCAAATTGGAACAAAAAGGTCTCCTGAAACCCGGATCCTCCGCTCGGCCAAGACTTTCTCCTCCTGCTCCGGACACTTCTTCCTCTGCACCTGCTCCGTCTCCAAAGGGGGTGGTGAGCCCATGATGATGCCGATGAGGACCAGAATCACGATCCTGATTGTGGCAATCCCTGGGCTTCTGGACATGACCTGGATATTGGAGAGATTTTTAGCACTTCCAGTTTCTTTGAGAAATCCGTCACTTCTTCTCCTTGAACTACCGCTATTGATGGTTCTCCTGTCAGTGGTCATGTGGAGTTTTGCCATCAGGACCCTGACCTACAGGGGGACAGTCGGTTTGGTGGTAGTCAGTGGCTTTCTTCTGTTGAGCGGGTTGTTACGTCTTGGAATGATTGTCGCTGCCCCACTTGATGATCCACTTTTGAAGCCCCATCTGTTCGAGATCAGTGGGCTGGTGTTCGGATCGTTGATTTTGGGAATCGAAGCAGAATCTGGAAGGCGCTATTTCGTGAGAATCAAGGAAAAGTCCCTGAGTAATGATCCTGGAGTAAAGAGGTAGCGTTGTCGAAGGTCATCGGACTGACCGGCGGGATCGCTTCTGGCAAATCCCACGTTGCCGCGGCATTTGTCCGGAAAAACATTCCTGTCGTAAGTGCCGATCTCTTGGCGAGAGAAGCCGTCAAGCCCGGATCAGAGGGACTGTTGGCTGTTTCCAGGGCCTTTCCGGAGGAAATGTCTTCAGACGGATCGATCAATCGTCAGTTGTTGGGCAGGAAGATCTTTCATGATCCACCGTCACGGATCCTGCTTGAAAAAATACTCCATCCGATTATTCGTCAGTTGTATTTGAAAAGAAAAGAAGCGTTGTCAAAAGAAAATCCGGTCATTGTCTATGAGGTTCCCCTTTTGTTTGAAAGTGGCGCAAACAAGGAGGTGGACCTTTGCGTTGTGGTCGATGTTCCGGAATCTCTGCAGCTTAGTCGCCTCATGGAGCGCGATGGCCTTTCGGAGAAAGAGTCCCTGTTGCGGATCAGAAGCCAGATGCCGAGGGCAGATCGTCTGCAGTTGGCAGATCGGGTGATTGAGGGTAATCTTTCAAGGGTGTCCCTGGACTCGGTAATTGAAGATCTCATTCACCAAGTTCTTTCCGGGAAATGATCCTGAAAATCGGGTTTTTTCAAGGGAACCATGTCTCAACTGGGGAAAACATTATGGGGGGTCTGTATGAAAGTTGACATTCGAAAAGCTCTTTTTCCGCTTGCTGGCCACGGAACCCGATTCTTGCCCATGACAAAAGCTTCGCCAAAAGAGATGCTTCCATTGGTGGACAAGCCCGTTGTCCAATATGTAGTGGAGGAAGTTGTCGCGGCGGGTGTGAGCGAGGTCATCATGATCACTGGTCGGGGAAAAAGAGCGATCGAGGATCACTTTGACATCTCCTATGAGCTTGAGGACATGCTGAGAAAGAAGGGGAAGTTTGAGCTGCTCGAAGAAGTCCGTAAGATCTCCTTTCTGGCCGACTTTTCTTATACCAGGCAGAAAGAATCCAAGGGCTTGGGGCATGCTGTCTTTTGTGGCCGACAACTGATTGGAGATGAGCCTTTCGCTGTAGTTCTGGGCGATGAGGTCATTGACTCGGATGAGCCGGCCCTTTCTCAACTGGTCCGGGCATACAAGCGATATCAGGGCCCTGTTCTGGGCGTTCAGAGGGTTCCCAAAAGTGATGTCAGTTCTTACGGAATTGCTGCTGGGCGATTGATTGAACCAGGACTTTTTGAGGTGACTTCCCTTGTGGAAAAACCAAAACCTGAGGATGCTCCCTCTGATTACGCTGTTATTGGGCGTTACATTTTGACCCCGGATATTTTTGATATCCTCGAGAATCAGGAACCAGGGGTGGGTGGTGAAATTCAGCTGACAGATGCACTTCGGACCCTTTCAAGTCATCGTGCGATATACGCAATTGAGGTTTCGGGAAATCGCTATGATACTGGAGACAAAATGGGGTTTTTGAAAGCTTCTGTCCAGTTTGGTCTGAAAAATCCTGATTTGGGACCTCAATTTCGGGAATATCTGGACCAATTGCTCGGCTCATATAAAACCTGATGAGACGAGTGAATAGGATCATTGCATCGTTTCAAAAAAGTTCGGAAAAGGGTTCTGTAAGGTGAAGGAGCGTGACCTCATTGATCGGATCGTTTCAAGATTGCCTCCATCTCCCCCGGAAATCCTTCATGGAATTGGTGATGATACAGCCCTCTTGAGAGTGCGGGAGTCCTCTGACCTGCTGGTGACAACCGACAGTCAGCGGGAAGGGGTCCATTTTCGTTGGGACTGGATGACACCCGAAGAGGTAGGGTATCGTCTTGTCGTTGTGAATGCCAGTGATGTGTATTCCAAGGGGGGGAAACCTTTTTCAGCATTTGTGACACTGGCTCTTCCATCCGGGTTTTCTGAGGCAACAGTTGACAAGCTTTACGACGGGATCCTTGCTGGGTGCCTTGAGTTTGGAGCATATCTGTCGGGAGGAGACATCTCTCGGACAACGGGTGGTGTCGACCTCACCATGACACTTTTGGGAATGGTTCCAAAAGATCAATTTATTCCCAGAAATGGACTCGTTCATGGGGACAGAATCTATTCGATTGGTCGCCCGGGGTTTGCCAGAGCAGGTTATCTTGCCCTATCAAGGGGAGATTTTTCAGAAAAGTTATCAGAGCCAATCGCGACCTTCAAACGTCCCCGTACCTTTCCGTCTTTCCCTTCTTGGTTTTTGAAACATCCGTTTCTGTCGGCCTCGATGGATTCATCTGATGGTCTTGGACAAGCGCTTTCTTCCTTGGCCCGTTCTTCAGGTGTCTCGATTGTTCTGGATTCTGCACCCGATCTGGATTATTTATCTCCTGTAGCCAATGTGCTGTCTGTTGATCCCAGGAAACTTGCACTGGAGGGAGGAGAGGACTATGACTTGGTTGTGGGCGTTTCTGAGGACAAGGCCAAAGAGTTTGAATCGGTCGCCAGGGACCTATTCCATGATCAGTCCCATGATCAGGTCACTTATTGGGGAAGAGTCGATTCTTCCGGAGTGGCTGGAGCAGTCGTGACAGATGGAACATATGACATTTGGGATTGGGGATTTGACCATGTTGGGGGTTAATGGAGCGAACTGGAAAGAAAAGCTTCGTGAACTGGTTCTCGCCCAGCCTGATCCACATAAAGTGGCACTCTCTCTCGCGATTGGCTGTTCTGCAGCGTTTTTGCCGCCCTTTGGATTTCATACAGTCTTGGTGATAGCTGTCGCATCTCTCCTGAAAACAGGAGTCCCTTTGGCTGTTCTTGGTACATGGATCAACAACCCGTGGACGTTTATTCCAATTTTCCTGCCAGCATATGTGATCGAGATAGAAATAGGGGAACACCTTCTCCGGGAGAATACGGTATTCCCCTCTCTCCGGGCTTTGTCCAAAATGCCAACTTCTGCCATTATCGCCCAAGTGAAGCTGGTTCTTTGGCCATTCATTTGCGGGTCATTGATCGCTTCCGTTCTCGTCTTTCTTGTAACCTACCTGTTGACCCGCGTTTTTATTCGTTTCAAGGGGAAGATTTCTTCGGAGCACCAAGCTCGATAAATCGAACAGCCCTGCTTCTGGCATAACACTTCCAGTTTTTCGCCTTACAACGGCGAAATCCGTCTACCGGCTTGGGACCGACGGCTCTCAAGTAAATCTTGACATTTTTCACACCCATTTTTTTGATCATCCATCGAACGGCTGCCGCCCTCTTTAGTGAGAGTTTCCTGTTTAAAAACTCTTTTCCGGATGGATCCGTATGGCCAATCAAAAGAACTTTATCCAGATGTTTGGATAAAATATCATTCACCCATGTCTTGACGACTGCTCTTGCTGACGGGGCAATCGATGCGCTATTGGGGAGAAAATAGATTTCTTTTTGAAGGGCGAGAGATGGGGCAGGCTTGGCTTTGGGGATTGGGGCTGGAAGGGGTTTTGGAGTGGGAACTTCATAGACTTGTTGTGATGTCTGTGTTTTTTCCAGTCCAACAAAAGGATGAGCTCTTCCATTGACCTCAACTCCAGGAATTTTATTCTTGTCGTCAGGACCGGGAGCGATTGATGTGAGTTCCTGATGGCTACAGGCTGCGAGGAAAAAGACGAGAACTAGCGTTGGAATAAAACGAATGGGGGAAAATGTCATTAGAAAATCTCCAGGTGAGTAAGAGGCTCAACAACATGATTGATCATAGCTAACGAGATGGTAGTCTGCCGAATGGCGATTTTCAAGTCATTATTTTTAGGAACTTTTGTTGTTTTTTGAAAAAAATGATTTTCTAATCATCCGTTTTACTGTTTTATTTTGTTACAACACTTTTTTGAAACAGGTTTTACAATGGGAAAGGGAATTGGTATCCGTTTTTGGTTATAAAAAAAGGGCTGCGTGGCAGCCCTTTTTTGAGACGGGATGGGAAAAGATTACATGGTGATTTTCATGAAATGGGCAATACGATTTGCCTGCCAGCAGGATTCAGTATGGTCAGAGCAGGTATCATAACCAGGGATGGATCTTTTGCCGTAGGAGACAATCTTGATACGTTTTTTGCTGATGCCCATGTGCACGAGGTACATCATTGCTGCTTTGGCGCGTTTTTGACCAAGAACAATGTTGTATGTATCGGTTCCGCGTTCGTCGGCATGACCGGCAATGACAACCTTGACTGATGGGTTGGCGTTAAGGACTTTTGCATCCTTCTTGAGTGATTCCCGATCGGAAGCAGTCAGGACAGCTTTATCAAAACCATAGGTGATGTCCTTGGAGAGAGTCTGATTGACTTCATCCTGAGCTGTCTGGGCTGCGCTTTCAGTGGCAGCAGGAGCAGGAGCCGGGGCAGTGTTCTGGGACTCTGCTGCCGGGGTTGAAGTGGATGATCCACCGGTTGAAGAGCAACCTCCGGCAACAAGAATACCGGCAACGAGGACGGACATTGCGAGAAGAGATTTCTTTGAATTCATTCTATTACTCCTTAAGATGTGATTTTCCCCGAAGGGCCCCTGATTTCCCGGCCTTACCGCATGCTGGGTCCTGTGGCTCAGCAGCGATTGGCCGAAGTTGTTTTTATCTGACCGAAACACCTGTTACGACGAGTGTTCCCATGGATGCCTTGTAATGAATAACAACTTTCTCCCCGCTCTTGATGTCTTTTGCGGAGATGTGTTTGCGGCCCTTCATGACCATGGTATGGCTGGTGATATCACCACCAAAAACAATGTCACCACCCTTTTTGCCGAGCGAGCGTGAGGCAACAATGGTCATGGGGGAGGAGTCCCTGTTTACTGCTGTCACGACGCCAACAAAGACTGGTCCATGATGCCCTTTTTTCTTGGCGGCAACCTTCTTTTTGGCGACAACTTTCTTTTTGGCAGCCACTTTTTTCTTGGCTACAGCTGGTTTTGCTGGGGCTGCTGGGGCCGCAGGAGCCGCTGCAGGTGCAGTTGCCGCTGGAGCTGCGGTATTGTCCGCAAAAGAAGTCTGAGGAAGACCAAGAATGGAGAGTGATCCGATGATTGCCAAGCCGGCCAAGGCGATACGACCTGAACGAGTTACATGAAACTGGGACATGAGAGTCCTCCTGAAAGATAAATGGTTTTCTGTTTTTCCCCCGGGGATTTTTGGTAAGTTGGTGAACATTGTTCACCAACTCGCTTTTTGTCAGGCTCCCGGGGGACACACCTGCAAAAATGCAGATACGGGAAAGGTGAAGGTGCATCGAGTAACCGCTGGCCGACCATCCCGTATTCCGATATGAATTCACTAATGGTTACTTCAGAAAGCACTCATTCTGTTTATGACCGACTGTAGTCTATTCCGGGAATCTACCCCGGACGGCTCTCGGAATTCTAAAATAAATAATATTTAAAACCGATCCATCGTACACCAGAATGCATATCTTGCCAAGATCACATGCTAAAGGAATGCAACATGATGTGCAAGAGCACCTACTAAAAAGAATTTAGAGCAGTTTCTTGGATGAAAAGAGAGATGATCAGCATTGATAGAATGAATTCATGAGTCCCTGGTTTTTCGTCCATCTTAAAGCTTTCCGCAAGCCTTTCGGCCATATTGTTTCCCATGATGAACCTTTTGTGTCAAACTGGAAGGGGTTAAATCATTGATTGGAGGCGTTGTGGATCTATTGGAAGGGAATGAAAATTATTCTGGGGAGGAGTCTTTCAGGGATTCTCTTCTATCGTTTTTAAAGGAAACACCTTCTGTCCCGGTTAGGGAGGAAATTCTCCTTGAAAAATTGAAGAAAGGGAGAAAATCCTTGAAATTGATCCGGTCTGCCATGGATTCACTTCTTAAAGATGGGGCCATCCTCCAGGTTCCTGGTGCCGGTTTGGCCTTGAAAGAACGGCTTCCTACAGTGACCAAACCATTTCAGGCTCATCCGGACGGGTATGGGTTTGTTCTGGTTGGAGATGGACAGCCCGACCTTTTTATTCCGGCAGGAATGACCAAAGGAGCAATGCATCAGGACACCGTGGAGGCTGTGAGGACAGGAACTGACCGCCGTGGCCGCCAGGAGGGAGTGATCCTTTCTGTGGTTGACCGGGCGAGGACCTCTGTGGTGGGTACAGTACATAAGCTCGGAGCAAATACGATCGTTCGGCCTCGGGATGCAAAGCTCAAGGCCGATTTTATTCTGGAGCCAAGCGAACCACCCGTCCAGTATTCCGAGGGTGATCTGGTTGTTCTGGAGATTACCTCATATCCTGATTCGCTGAATTCCCCCCGGGGTCGAATTTTGGCTCAGTTGGGGCAGGCAGGTGATCCGAAGATCGATACGGAGATCGTTATGGCCTCCTTCGGTTTGTCGGAGGTGTTTCCTTCGGATGTTGTTCATGAGGCCGAGCGGGTAGCTCAGGAAACACCGATTGCTCCTGGAGATCATCGGGAAGATTTCAGGGATTGGGATATTGTCACGATCGATGGGGATAATGCTCGGGATTTTGACGATGCCCTTTCTCTGGTCAGGTTGAAGGATGGTTCTTTTGAGGTCGGTATACATATTGCGGATGTTGCAACTTATGTTCGCGAGGGAACGTCCCTGGACAAGGAAGCTTTCCGTCGGGGGACGAGTGTTTATTTCCCGGACAGGGTGGTTCCCATGTTTCCGGAGGTCCTCTCAAATGGTGTCCTTTCCCTGAAGCCAGATGAGGACAGGCTTGCCCGAAGCGTTGTCTTGAGGCTCGATCCGCATACTGCAGAAGTTCTCGACTCCAGGATCACTTTGTCTGTGATCAGAAGTCGTATGAGAATGACCTATTCAAAGGTCCATGATGTTCTTCGGGGGGCAAATGAAGACGCCCGGTATACTCCTTGGACATCTCTTCTCTCTGAGCTCTGGTCTGTTGCCCAGATTTTGAGAAAAAAACGATTTTTAGGCGGAAGCCTTGATTTTGATCTTCCTGAACCTGAAATCATCCTTGATCTGAGGGGTTACCCAATCGATATCGTTCGTTCGCCCAGATATCTTTCCCACCAGTTGATTGAAGAATTCATGCTGTTAGCCAATCAGGTCGTTGCCAAAGAATTGGTGATCAGATGGGGTGGAGGAATCTTCCGGGTGCATGAGGCGCCTTCTATTGAGCGGATTTCGGATCTGAATCTCTTTTTGGGTGCCCTTGGTCTTGCCATGCCCATCAAGGAAGGTGAGGTTCCCACTTCAAAAACCCTTTCCAGGGTTCTTGAAGCCACCAGAGGGACCGTTCAGGAGAAAATGGTTCACTTTTCAGTTCTGAGATCTTTGAAACAGGCTCGTTATGATGTAAAGCCACTGGGCCATTTTGGTCTTGCCATGAGTGATTACACTCATTTCACCTCTCCAATTCGTCGCTATCCGGATCTTGTCGTCCATAGACTTCTTGGTGCCGACCGGTCCAGGCCGTTGAAAGATTCGGTCAAGACCGATATTTCAAAAGCCGCATCTCATTCTTCAGAACGGGAACGTGCCGCAGTCGATGCAGAAAGAATGTCGATTGACTTCAAGCGCATCCGATTCCTGGGAGATCATGTTGGAGAGGTTTTTTCAGGGGTCATCTCGGGTGTTGCCGGGTTTGGATTCTTTGTTGAACTTGATGATACTCCGGTGGAGGGGATGGTTCCCGTTTCTTCGTTATCGGATGATTATTATGTTTTTCAGGAAAAGCATCATAGCCTGAGAGGGGAGAGGACGCGAAAAGTTTACCGAATAGGGGATCCTGTCTCAGTGAGGATCATGCGTGTTGATCTTGAACGTCTCAAGTGTGAACTTGCCCTTGAAGGAATGGAGGAGTCTGCAGGAAGGCGAAGGAAAAAAACGGAGCCTACCCTTGCTGCTGGACTGGTGGCAACAAAACCTAAGACAGAGAGTCCCGATGGGAAAAAAAGCCGACGGGGGAGAAAAGGACGTCGGAGAAAAAAAGTCTGAGACGCTATTGTTTTGGATTTTCTCCACTGGCCAAAAGGCTTTCCTGGCTTGCGGTCTGGAAGTCTTCCGAGGCCAGCTCATATTGTTTTTGAGCCTGAACCGGGTTCCCCAGAAGAGAATATTCTTTTCCAGCCCTGATATGTGCATCTGCGGCGTTTGAGTATTTGTTAGCAGCCTCAAGATGGTTTAGAATACCCGCTTCCCTATGTGCGGATTTTTCAGTAGCAGTTGCGTCCTGAGCAAATTTTTGTGCGGCTCCGAGATGATCGCCGACAACAGAATTGGTCATTGCGCAAGATGTTATCGGAAAAACGAGAGCCATAAGGGTAATCGTGTGAGCGTAGCGGGAGTTTTTTCCTTGACTTTGCATATGGCCGTCCTGTCTGGTTTGTTTTTTGGAAATGGGTTGGAATCGTTCCGACTGACTGTGATGGCCGTGGAGCCAGATACATTGTATGATAAAATGATCAAACAATCGCGTTGATTATGCCATATGTCGGTGAGTGAGACAAGAATCGACAGGTCTTCCAGAGGATTATGAAACCTTTTAAACAAATAATGATTGCTTTTCCGGAAGCGGTGAGAGGGCTGTTTGTTGCTCTTCTTCTGCTTGTTGGTGGCTGTGAGGTCTTTGTCCCCCCCCCGGTGTATCCAACAATGCAAGCCGAATCCTACAAGCTGTCGATGATGAGCGGAAAGTCCATTCAGGGACTTTCTGTCACGGCAAGGACATGTTCCTCCAGATATATGGATATCCGTATCAAATGGCCAGCTGGATCAAGTCATGGCCGGGAGATCAGGATAGATAAGGTTTGGTCGGCGGGAACCGTCCATAATGAGTTGGCAAAGGATCTTTCTTTGCACGCAACCCTCTTGACCAGATCTTCTGAAGGAACACACCGGATCAGTCTGAGGGGAATTGTCCGGTTCTCCAATCTTTCTGTCTGCCAGATGGAGTCAGCTGTGCTGGTTGCCAGCTCTGATGATTCTGTTGTGGAGCCGCCAATCTATTTTCTGATGGTTGATTCTCCTTTGCATAAGGATCCCTGGGCACCCAGGGTCATTATTTACACCGGCTACAAGGAGAGGCTCAACGAGTTTTTTACGGTTATCGGCCCCATCCCTTTTCAGACATCTCAAAATGCTCCAATGAATCCGGTTGTTTTGGAGAATGGTGTGGCCGTTCCACAGGCAGATCTCCGGGGGGCAACCTCGACCGGACTTGATGGGCGCCTACATATGCGGTTGTGGCTGAAGTCCCGGCATAGTCCCATTGATATTTCAGGAAATGCTGACGAGGGGATCTTTTTTTCCACTAATCCGCATATGAAGGGAGTCGGAATCCTTTTGCCGGCGACTCATCCATTGGCAATCTATCCGCTTGAGCGTTACCATTTTGTTTTGGGGGGAGGGTTGTTGGTTGAGGGCCCATTGGGCATTGATGGTGTCATCCGTTTTGACCGGGAGGCAGGCGTGTTTGAACTCAATGGGCAAGTCAATCAGGCGGGTTCAGTCATCAGGGGATTTCGAACCAATGGGCGCTTTGAAACGGGTTCCCGATCACGGTTCAAACTGTCTGGCGAGATAGACCTTTCTTTTCACTTCAATCATCAAATTATCAAACTTGCAATGTTTCCGGGGCGAGACGGAAAAACCTACTGGATTGGTGGATTGAATGAAAACCTTCTGGGAATGGCCATTCCGGAAGACTCAAAAGGGTAACCTGTCTCACCCCGCCGATGGGGCGGGTTGGCCTCTGGACCCTGAACCTTAATCAATGAGGGAAACAATGGATGATTTGGATCATTTTGGGGAAGGTCCACCACCCCCCCCGGACATGAGCAAGACCCGTTCAAGGGTAGTTTCAATCCTTTTCAGGATGTTTACCCTTTTGGAATTTGGTTTTTTGGGGTTCATTCTTTTTGATTTATTCCGGAAGTATATCATTACCGGAAATTTGGACTGGTGGAAAAAATAGCGCTCAATACCAGTGAACGGCAAAGCATTGAAGCAATAGAGGCAGGGCGGGCGGCCCCCCCTGCCAACTTGCCGGAGACCGCGATGGTATTTCCTTTTATTTAAGTCTGGAAATGGCGTTGTTCAATCCTGTCTTGAGGTCAGACAGCATTTGATCTGCCGTCACTTTAATCTTTTCCCAGTTCTCTGTGGTGGATTCATCGAGCTCTTTTATTTTCTGAAGGACATCATCCTGTTTTTCTTTGAGTGCATCGAGTTCTTTGGAATACTTGAGCTTCATGTCTGCTCCCTTGTTCTCGATCTTGGCATTCAACAGGTTGATTTGAGCATTCCACTCTTTGATCTGGGCATTTAGTTTTTGTTTGTAAGCTTCTTTTGAGTCCATGTTTTCCTCCCGAATTTGTCCGAAAAGGACCATTGTTCATTGCGTTTTAAAAGAGACCGGCTCCGGTGCTTTTCAAGCGCAAACCTCTTTATCGGAGAATCATTCCAACTCTTCAAAAAAGAACGAAATTGCGATTTTTCATAGTGCGGTGCTATTTTTTAATGGAACAGTCCGCTCCCTTCGGAGATTCTTTGGATGGGATATGCCGCCGCATTGAACAGAAACTGATGGGATTTCATGAAACATTATGACACATTCTGTGGTTTCAGAGATTTTTCGTTTATATGTTTGAATTTCGGGAAGCAAATATTTTAATTTGCGATTTTACGGTCTGGGCAATGCTGAGCTCGGATTTGGAGGGGGTATTATTGGTTGCGGGGGCAGGATTTGAACCTACGACCTTCGGGTTATGAGCCCGACGAGCTACCGAGCTGCTCCACCCCGCAGGAGTAATATAGGTGAATATTGGTTTAAAGTCAAGGATCCCCTTGTGTTTTTCTCTTCTCAGGGGGGGATTTTTAGGTTGAAGATGAAACGGAAAGGGTTGCTTTGATTGTCGAAGGTCTGGATCGTTCTTTTGATTTGATTGTTATTGGCGGTGGTCCGGCAGGATATATGGGAGCCCTCCGGGCAAGTGAACTGGGCATGCGTGTTGCTCTTGTGGAGTCTCGAAAGGTGGGGGGGGTGTGTCTCCATCAGGGTTGTATTCCGACAAAGTCCCTGCTGGAAGTCTCCTCTCTTATCCAAAAAACCGCTACACCCACGAATGGCCTTTATTATGACCCTCCAAAGATCAAGCATGACGAAGTTGTGGCTTTTGGCCAGTCCGTCATCAATCGTCTTCACCAGGGAATCAAGCATTTGCTGAAAACCGCAGGGGTCATGACATTTGAGTCTTCAGGCTCTCTTTTGGGTACAGGTAAAGTGGTCCTTTCGGAGGGTCTCTCCCCTCTTATCCTGCATGCCAAAAATATTCTTTTGGCAACAGGTTCTCGTCCCAAGTCATTTCCTGGTCTTCCATTCGATCACGAACGGGTGATCGACAGTTCGGATGCCCTTTTGTTAAATCCAGCCGGAAAAAAGATCGGAATCCTTGGTGGAGGTGTTGTCGGGGTTGAGTTTTCACAGATTTTTACCTCCCTTGGAGGGAGTGTCACGATTTTGGAGAGGGAGCCAACCCTATTGCCTGGCGAAGACTCCGAACTGGTTTCGATCCTGTCGCGGGAACTCGACCGCCAGGGCGTGGTCTTAAAATGCGGGATTTCTATCAGGGAAGTTGTCCGGACGGATCAAAATGTTTCTCTTTCCCTGAAACCATCGAATTCCTCAACGGAATCACCTCCTGAGGATCTTTCGTTTGATTATCTCCTTGTGGCGATTGGCCGAGTCCCAAACACAGAAACTCTGGGTCTTGATTCGGTGGGGCTTACAGTCTCTGCTGGCGGGTTTGTTTTGGTGAATGGCTCAGGGTGGACCGGTGTTGAGGGTCTTTATGCGGCTGGTGATCTGGTTGGTGGGGCCATGCTTGCTCATGCTGCCACCCATGAAGCGATCGTTAGTGTCGAACATATGGCTGGTCTGAACCCTCCTCCGAATGACCCCAATACTGTCCCCCGGGTGGTTTACACCCATCCGGAACTTGTCTCAGTGGGGATGACCCTTGAACAGGCGAGAAAAAAAGGATTCCAGGCAATACTGAAGAAGTTTCCGATGATGGCAAACGGTCGTTCCTTGATTCACGGAGACAGAAGAGGAATTGTGAAGATGGTTGTCGATGAAGAGTCCGGAGCGTTGTTGGGGTTCGGAGGTGTGGGACCTGGTTTGTCGGAAATCCTTCCGGTTGCGACCCTTGCCATTGGTTTGCCAGATGGTGCGGATCGATTGTCCCACTCGATTTTCCCTCACCCAACGGTCGCCGAAACAATATGGGACGCATTAAAAAGCCGTTAATCTTCGATTGGACGACCTTTTGGGGTTTTGCTGGAGCCCTTTTGTGGTAGCATGGCGGTATACAATCTTTCGATGTCCATTTGACAAGGGGCCTTCAGCTTAAACCTTCTACCATTTTTCGAAGAGGCATCGGGTATGGCGGTTGTTCTAAACATTTTATCTGACGGAGAATAAAGGATTGGGATTTTATATCTACTCCCGATCCATCAGGGATACTGCTCCGCATAAAAAAATTCTCGACCTGATTGTTGTCGATCCCCGAATAGCTTGTTTCATCGTTGACGGGGATGGGAAAATTGTTCTGTTTAATGATACCCTTTCCTTTCACATTCAGGTTGGTTTCAAGTTTTTAGCCAGAAAACCCTATGAAGATGTTTTTGAAATCCTGGATTCCCAAAAAGGGGGGGCCCAGGGAGATCCTCATCATTTTGAGGAAAAGTTTGGCATAAGGGAGTTCCGTAATTTTGGAAAAAAGGGTGTTCTTCTCATGAAGAGCTATCCCCTCGGTCATTTGCCATCACCCGTAGCGATCTACTTTCTCTCCAGGGAAGAGTTTCTTCCTTCAGAAAAAGAAATTTCCTCGACATTTCTTCCTTACCTTGCGCGGATGGCGGAAAAGCTTCAGCGTCCTGTCGGCAATATCCTTATGGGTAGCCATGACACAATGAGCATTGACAACCTTTCCCAGGGGTTGTTGACGACTCTTCCTGCAGCGTATCAGCTCATTAGGGTTTTTATGGCGGATGCGACATCCATGAGCGATTCAAGCCACTTTATCCGGATGGTGTATGAAGGCCCTCCCGAGAGCATGCGACAAAGTACTGAGGGTGTTCTTTACGGAGATACCATTTACTTCCGCACGCTTTCGGCTTCAAGCGTCCGACCGGCTCTTGTTGCCCATTCGGATCAATTGTGGAAGCACGAGGTTCTCCTTCCCTGCAACTGGTACCTTCATGTCTTTGCCTGGATAGGGATCCCGCTGATCTCTTTCGATGTCTGGAAAGAGCCCCTTCGGATCCGTTGGCAGGAGATGGTTTCTGCCTGCGGATTTGAAATGGGAGAGTTCAGGAGCAAGGCTGGATTGCTTCCCTTCTATCAGATTGATGAACAGGGCATTTTTGATCGGGAAAGTCTGATCTTGGCCATGGAACACATGATCGGCCAGTCTCCTGTGCGCCCTTTTTCGATGATTCTTTTTCGATTGAAGTTCCAGGAGATTCAGGATGAGTTTATTGATTTCCTGAAAAAAGCCAGAAGAAGCTCTGATCTTATCGGTAAAATTGATGAGGGAATTGTTATGATTTATCCTGATGTGGGGGACGGTGTTTCAACGAGTGTCGAGATCCGTTATAAGGGTATACTGGAACGATTGAGCCTCACGGATTATCGCTTCCAGTGCAATCTCTCGAACCATTCCTTTCCGTCTTCCAACTGGACCGGGGAGGAGCTTTTAGGTCAGCTGGTCAAGACTGAATCGATTCAGGTCAAGCCTCTGGAACATGCAGACAGGGAAATCCCCCAATTTGAAGATTGGTTTAAACGATTCCTTCTGTTAAAGGATTTTGATTGATGTCCAATGATGGTTTTTTGTTCAATGATGTAATGATCCGAATGGTTTCAAGAGGGATGGTCCTGTTCGTTTCCTTGTTTTTTCCCGCTCTTTCCATGGCCTCCTCTCCTCCACCGCATATTGTCATTTTCATTCTTGAAAACAAGGGTTATTCACAGATCATAGGCAATTCCCATGCACCGTTCCTGAATGCCCTTGCAAAAAAGAATATGGTTATGACGAACTATCACGCAATGACCCATCCGAGCCTTCCCAATTATGTGGAACTGGTTGCAGGATCCAGCGGTACAAGTCATTCGGATGATCCCTCCCAGAGATTTGCTGTCTCGACGGTGGTAGACAAACTGGAGTCAAAGGGATTCACGGTCAGTGGCTATTTCGAGGGGTTGCCCTATGCGGGATTCGATGGGGACCGATATCCTTCCCGGCACCCTGTTTATGTTCAAAAGCATAATCCTTTCATGTTGATTCCCTCCCTGAGGAATGATCCCAAAAGAGCCGTATTCGACCGTCCGCTTGAAGATCTTGATAAAGATCTCAAGCGAGGCCATCTTCCCAATCTTTCTTACGTTGTTCCGGGACTTTGCCATGATATGCATGGAGGTGGGGCCTGCAAGAAAAACAGCACATCTTCATTGATTGAAGCAGGTGATTTATTTATGTCGAAATGGGTTCCCAAAATCATGGCTTCTGAAGATTTCAGAAAAGGTGGCGTCATCCTTATTGTCTGGGATGAGGGAAGGGGGTTTTTTCATCACCCTTTTTTACGCCAGCCGTTTCCAGGGAAGGGGGGGCGTGTTCCGCTGATTTGTGTGACAAGCCGCCACAAGGGCCACCTTGAATTTTCTGAATACAGCGACCATCGGGTTCTGCTGAATGCTATTCTTGCAAGATTCGGTTTGTCATCGGTTCCGAACGGAGATCCGCCGTCCAGATTCCCCGGAGTTTTTATGGAAGACGACTATCCGGGGAGTGGGACATTCTTTTACCCAGGAAAAATAAGTACAACCCAAGAAAAGCAGTGACAGTCCCACAGATTGTAATCACTTGAAGTCCTGTATCTCCCACAAAGGAATGGGCGTGAATGTCATCTCTGACAAGACCGAGGAAAACAGGGCCTATGGCTGAAGGGATGGCTGCGATGAAAATGATGATTCCGATGGTCATGAGGCGTTTTCTGATCAAGGGAGAACCTTTCTGTTGAATCTTGTTCTGTGCATTCTTCTGGAGCCTTCTGTCCATTCTAATTCCCGTCCTGTTTTTTATAAAGCGTCTTTTTCATCTCTCTCGACCATTGGCTCAAAAATGTTATGATGGCAAAGAGGTGGATCCTTGTTGTTCTTTTTGATTAAAAGAGGGGGCGGTTGTGGAAAAACTATCAGTGGTTCTGGCTTCGGACGAGTTTGAAAAACTTCAGGCTGGATGCATGATGGCTTCTGTTGCTTCAGTCTCGGGGATAGAGGTCAATGTTTTTGTCACGATGGCGGCAATGACCTGTTTTCGTCAAAAGACGGTCGCTGACCGCAGTTTTCCCAAAATTGGTGAAGTGGGGCAGGCAGCAATCAGAAAGAAGGCTCCGCTCTTCTCCGATTTGTTGATTCAGGGAAAAGAGATGGGGTCATTGAAGGTCTTTGCCTGTGCGTTGGCGCTTGACCTGATCGACTCAAAACTGGAGGAAATGGTTCCGGTCTTTGATGAGGTGGTTGGTGTCGCGACATTTTTGGGAAAAGCTGAAGGGGGACAGGTACTCTTTGTCTGAATGTGAAAAAGGGATAGGGAGAGAATCATGAGTGAAGAAACTGTAAAACCAGACGAGGTGATTGATGCAAGAGGGCTTTACTGTCCTGGCCCTCTTATGGAGCTGATCCGGGTCATCTCGGTCAAGCCCGTTGGAACTGTTTTGAAGGTGTTGTCCTCTGATGAGGGATCAGCCAAGGATATTCCGGCCTGGATTTCCAAGGTTGGCCAGCAATATATCGGCACAGAAAAATCCGATGGATACTGGGAACTGCTGGTCAAAAAAGTCAAGTAACCGATGAATTGGACCTTCCCCTGGAGGGTGACTTCAGTGAAATACCGAATCAATCATGTTTAACGTTTTTTGAGGACTGAAATCACTCTCTCCAGGCTCATGCTTGTGAAAATTTCAGAATATAGCTGATCAGCTGCTTCTGAGTAATCCCGATATCGTGCGTCGAATAGGTCGGAAAATGTCGTTCGTTTGTCCCGATGGCGAGTTCAATGGTGTAGGGTTTCTCCAGAAAAGTTTGACGTGCTGAAAAAAGAACAAGAATTTTGGCCATTCCTGTCACGATGTCATCTCCCTGGTAACCCAGAAGAACTCCAATCTCCCCCCCTGACACTCCAATGAGCGTTCCCACGGGATAGATCCCTACCATATTGGCGAGTGTCCGGCTGATATCCCGGTCAAGCCCCATATTGTTCTGAAGAAGGAAGGACATGGCCTTGTGGGGAGTCATGCCTTTTCGGTAGACCCTGTCGGCGGTTAGCGCTTCATAGACATCAAGGACCATGATTCCCTGAGAAACAGGGTGAATGCTTGGAAGTTCCAGACCATAAGGATATCCCTTTCCTCCGTGACGCTCATGATGCTCCACAGCGACCTTTGCCGCGAGATTTCGAAGATCAGGTTCAGGAGATTTTTTCAGAAACTGGGAGCCCAAAAGAGGATGCTTTCGCATCTGCTCCCACTCTTCCGGCGTGAGACGGGAAGGTTTTTTAAGGATCTCCATCGGAATAAAGATTTTCCCAAGATCATGGAGTGAGGCAGCCATGCCCCATGACATCCATTCTTCTTCAGGATATTTTTTTCTGATGGCATATCCGACCGCGAGCATCATTGTATTGGCTGAATGAACAAACGTCTCATCATCGTTTCCGGAAATGTCTGCAAGAAATGAGGTAGAGCTCTTGTTCTGAAGAATCATGTCGATCGTTTGCCGGACCATTTCCCGGATTTTCTTTGTATCCATCGCCCTGCCCATGCGGGCTTCATTGAAAGATCCTTCAAGAATAAAGGCTGTTTCTTTCTGGATTCGTTCGATTTCGGAGAGTTCCTTTGTGATCGGTTCCGGAAGTTCTGTTGTACCCTCTTCCGGTGGAGGGAGCGATTCACTATTGATGGTGTCAGGTTTTTTGTTGACCGTTTTGGAGGGGGAATCCTGTTTGGCTATGTGCCCTTTATCCACAATAAATTCGACCGAGACCTTCTGGATTCCGTTTTTTCGGAGCCGCTCAATATCTTCGTTTGAGCGAATCGTAAAATGATGAGAGACAAGGGTTGTCTCAAACCAGTTTCGATCAACTCCTACAACGGTCATCCCAATCTTGAGGTCGTTTACCAGTAACGTTTTTTTCATCAGGTCCCTTCCCGGAGTCTAGGGGGATTCCGTTTCGGAGAGATCTATTACCAATCGATTCCCTTCCCGGGATCTCCAATCAGACTCAGCGCTTCTCCCATTTGGGAGGTTAAACCTCCCATCATTAACAACGTGGCTGCTTGCCAGATCAATGCCTTTCGATGAGGATGAAGAGGGTTCTTGATGAGTTCGTGATAGTACAGTGTATAAGCCTCCGTTGTCGGAGGAACGGTGATGGGTTCAACCTTTTCATTAACCGGTGGGAGAAACTCCGGAACAAGATCCGGAATGGAGTTGACTGGAACGATTTTTGTAGCTCTGTGGGTAAAGAGTCCAATACTCCCCTCTTGCCCTCCAACGAAGGTTACTTTTGCATGAGGATGGGCTGTCCTGACCATGGATTCCATGGCTGGGAGAATCGTTTCGTGGAAATATCCGATCGCCAAATGAGAGACATTCATGGGGTTCAAGGCTTTTTCGACAGTGTTGAAAAGGGATCGAAGGCCGAGCTCCCTTCTGATCGGGGCCATTCGGGCGAGCTCGGGAGTGATATCCTCCTGTGACAGACAGACAATGCTATTTTTTTCTAAATCCGATAAGGCATTTTCCGGTCTGGAAACGGAAAGTCCCAGATTCTTCCAAAGGGGGATCAGGCCAACACCAAACTTTGCGGGGAGATCCTGGTAGCCGTGGAGAACAATAGGAAGTCCTGCCCTTGATGCGAGTATGGCAGCTGGAATCCATAAGCCCGGACTCCTTGAGTGGCCATCATAGGGGCACCCGAGATCAAGTGCCTTGAGAGGTGTTGCTGAAGGAGGAATTTTGAGGAAGGACTGGAGTGCGAGAAGAAAACCCTCCATTTCAGACGATGTTTCTCCTTTTGTCCTTAATGCCAGTAGAAATCCTCCAATTTGGGCAGGTGTTGCACTTCCTGACAAGATCAGCTGACAAGCTTCAAAAGCTTCATCACGTGAAAGACCTCTTGACCCCTTGGGGCCGGTACCGATGGATTTGATGAGTTCTTTCATCTTGTTTTCAGTCATCCGGATCCCTCTTTTTTCTTGGCTTCAATCCACATGTCGTTCCACTCTTCCGGTGACAGCGATGACAGGGCTCTGTTAGAGAGGGAAGCATCCAGCTCCATTTGATGGAAACGATCCCTAAAGCGTTTGTTGGCCTGGAGGAGTGCCTCTTCCGTCCGGATTCCGAGATGCCTGCCATAGGAGGATAGTGCCAGAAGCAAATCTCCCAGTTCGTGTTTCAGTCGATCAGGAGATTCATGGCGCGCTTGAGAGAGTTCTTCAAGCTCTTCTTCGACTTTTTCCCATGCACCATCTGCGGATACCCAGTCAAACCCCACCCGACCCGCTTTTTTGCCAAGTTTTTGTGCAGCATCAAGTGCCGACATTGATTTCGGGATACCGTCAAGCATCGATTTTCTGTCCTGATGTTCTTCTTCGGTTTTTTTGATTGCTTCCCATGTTTCCCATATAGCCTCAATTTTCTTATCAGGATTGGGCTCAAGGAACACATGAGGGTGCCGACGAATCATCTTGTCTGCGGACATGTTGAAAAGATCTGATGTCAGAAGGCCGTTTTTTTCCCAGAGGATTTGTCGCATGAAGAGCAGAACGGTGAAGAGATCTGATATCTCTGATGAAATTTCAGGCAAGTTGTCTGTCGAGATCGCGTCAGCCAGCTCATGAAACTCTTCCCGTAGGTCTTCAAGAAGTTTCGGAAGAGTCTGTGCCCGGTCAAACGCACATCCTTCAGGTCCACGAAGTCGTCCAATGACATCAATCAATCGGGAAAGAGCTTCCCCATCGGGGTCTTTTCCCGTTTTCTTGTCGAAATCTGTCGGTTCTTTCAATCACTTTGTCCTTTCATTGTCTGAATAACTGCGATCATAAAATGGTGCAAGAAAATATTCAATGAGTCCGGCTTATTTTTAAAGATGGTAACAGAAAAAGGAAAAAGCATCGTGGAAAAATGGTGTATGCCCGTGATCTTTTGAAAGATTGGAAAATGGCCGGTTCATGGGGTTGCGGAAAGGTATGGGGGAAATCGGACCGGATACGATGGAATGGACGTAAGGGAGTATCAGGTTATAGAAACTGAAAACAGGGTCCCCATCCTATGAATGGGAACCCTGCTTCGATCAATCAGAAGGTTCCGATACCACCGATAAGGGGAGCCTGAAATTTCTCGAAAATCACAAAAAGAAGAACAGGGAAAACGGTAATAAAGGCAAAAAGGACCATTGGGGCTGCACCAACTGATGCTTGTTTGTTCATTGTCCGGCTCCTTTTAAAAACCCGCTAGGGCTTCCATTATGAATGGTTTTGATGTGGTACCAATCCTGTGCGGATGGTTACGAAAGTGGTTAAGCAAGCGGTATGCCCAGAAATGATGAGGAGAATTTTTGAATTAAGTTATTGCGGGATAGTATTATTTTTTATAAGGAGAAATTGCGGCTATGCGAATGTTTCTTTCTTGAATCAATGTTGCGAAACAATGTTTCTTCATAGTTTCAAAAATGAAACGAGTTTTGTTTCATGTTCAATCGTTTCATATGACGCCAAAGCGTAATTCTGCTGATTCCCAGAATGGATGCTGCTGCTTCGATCTTCCCGTTTGAAGAGCGAAGGGCTTTTTCAATTCTGCGACGTTCAAACAGTTCCGGGTCAAGAGAATCTTCGTAATAGGGATGGGTTTCCTCATGGCTTTTATCTGTCTGTGGATAGAACCCGGTGGACCCCTTTTGTACGGACTCCGGCAGGTCCGAAAGTTCTATGGGCCTATGTGGATCGGAAACGGCCAGGACAGACTCTACCAAATGTTTCAACTCCCTTATGTTTCCGGGAAAGTGATAAGAGGAAAGGGCCTGCATGGCTTCTGATGAAAATGAAGATGAGGAACTCCTGTTTTGTTTTTGAAAGATCGAACGGAAATGTTCGACAAGAATGGGGAGGTCTTCGGTTCGTTTCCTGAGGGGAGGAATCTGGAGGGAGAGTCCATTCAGGCGATAGAAAAGGTCCGGTCTCATCCGTCCTTCCCGAAGAAGCTTTTCAGGGTCCTCGTTTGTTGCGGCAATGATCCTTGTCGAGATGGCTTGGGACTGGTTCGAACCCATGGGCTCAAAGCTGCCATCTTCCAGAAATCGCAATAATCGCGTCTGGACAGCAGGGGGAATATTCTCAATTTCATCAATAAAGAGTGTGCCGCCATGCGCTCGGGAAAGTCTCCCGCTCTGGGAAGAAACAGCTCCGGTAAAGGCGCCCCTCTGGTGGCCGAAAAGTGCGTCTTCCACCAGGGTCTCCGGAATGACAGAAAGATCAAGTGCGACAAAGGGGCCATGAGATCTGCGGCTTCTTTCATGGATCAGACGGGCGAGGCATTCTTTGCCGGTTCCTGTTTCTCCAATAAGTAGCACCGGGATTTCGGTTTTTGCGATACGTGTGAGTTTTTCCAGAAAGGGTTCTGCCCAGTCTCTGGATGCGACAAAAGTATGCTGTTGGTTTTTCGGGAGGGAGTCATGCAATAAGGGTTGGAACGATTTGAGGAGAAGTGGATAGCCGCTCAGATCGGAGCTGATCCTTTCCGTATTGATGCTGATATTGCCAAATGTTGGCTCAAGACATGGTTGGGGAATCCCCCGTTCCGATAATGGATTGGAAAAGAAATGGGATATTTTCTGGCAGCTCCCGGAACAAATCTTCCCCTCCAGGGAGTCCGGACATAGAGAACCGATGCTTTCGGTTGTCAGTCCCAACGACTGCGAGGCAGAATCGGATATCCATGCAATCCGGAACAGATGGTCGATCAACACCATGGGAGAATTGGTGGCTTTTGAGATCGGTTCCATGATGGCGTTCAGGTTGATTTTGGATTGGGGTGCCATTCTCCCACTCCTGTTCTGTTTTTCAGACATATGGGGATTTCCCGGACGGGTGGCGGAGAGAGAGGGATTTGAACCCCCGCTGGAGTTCCCCCCAGAGTTGATTTCGAGTCAACCGCCTTCAGCCTCTCGGCCATCTCTCCACAGATTTTTCTGATTCTATCATAGATGGTCTTGTGGTCCCAAACGTTTTTTAAGAAAAAAGTTTCGAAGCAGTTCTTGAACAGGTCCATCGAGAATACCTTCCCGGACAACAATTTTATGAGACCATCTTGGGTCGTTTTGGAGGTCATACAAAGAGCCCATGACTCCGGATCGGGGTTCCCTGACAGAAAAGACAACTTCTGTGACTCTGGCTTCCATGATCGCTCCAAAGCACATTGGGCAAGGTTCGACAGTGACGTAAAGGGAGGCTCCAGTGAGCCTGTAATTTTTGATTGTCTGGGCAGCTTTTCGAATTGCAAGTATTTCGGCGTGTCCTGTTGGGTCAAAGGTACTTATGCGAGCGTTATGAGCAGTCGAAAGGACCTTGTCTCCCAATAAAAGAACGGCTCCAACCGGGACTTCGTCGATCAGGACAGCTTTTTCTGCTTCTGAAATCGCCAATTCCATAAAATACTGATCTTTTTCGAATTGTGACATATATCACCTTTTTTAATCTGGAAAAACGGGTTGTTTCTGATAGAATCGAAAAATGAAAAAATTATTGTCCGGTCTTTTGTCGACCTTTTTCCTTTCAATTGTTCCCCTGCCGCTTTGGGCCATTCCCCTTGCGACCCCATCTGATCCTGTGGAATTACAGAAGAAGCTTCCAAAAATGGCCTCGCTTATTATGAAAGGAAAAGCCGGTCTTGCGCTACCTGAGCTTAAAAAACTCGATCGCCGTTATCCTGACCATGCAAGTGTGCATTTTCTGACAGGAATTGCCTATGGAAAGCTTGGAATGAATGAAGAAGCTGTGCATGAAGAAAAACAGGCCCTTTCCAATAACCCACAATATGTGCCAGCCCGTATTTCCTTGGGCATTGCCGAAGGAAATACGGGTCACTTCCAGCAGGAAATCCGGGAGGAGAGAATTGTTCTCGCCTCAGACCTCAAAAACGAGTCTGCATGGGAGGCGACCGGTTGGGCGTACGCTTCGCTCGCAAAATGGAGTCTTGCCAGAGAAGCGGAAGAGCAGGCTGTCCGCCTGAATCCTTTTGATGATCAGGCACATATGGTTCTGGGCATTTCCTTGGCTCATCTGGGATTTTACCAGGAAGCCCTTATGGAAGAACTGAAGGCAAAAAAGCTCAACCCAAAAGATGGGGGGACACTGCGGGCCATTACCTGGATCAAAACGCTGATTGCTCCCGAGCATCCTCAAAAACATGAAAAAGAGGATCAGACGATCAATCCGTTGCTTGCGCCGGATCAGGGAGATATTCCCCAGGGCGCTCCCGGAATCATTCCCCAGTCCGGGGGAATAAATTCCGGAAATTCTGGTAACCTGAGGGCTCCTGCAAGACCTTAGCGGTTTGCTTTTTTAAGATCTGAGCGTGTGTTGTCAGGTTTTTCAAAGATTCGCTTAGAGTGAGTGTGGAAGAACATCTTCTTTTGTGGTACATTTTCAGCCGTTTGGAGGGGTGGCCGAGTGGTCGATGGCGGCGGTCTTGAAAACCGTAGAGCGAAAGCTCCGTGGGTTCGAATCCTACCCCCTCCGCCAAATCCCATCTCTTTTCAGAACGCTTCCGGTGAGAGCCAGAATGCGTCTCGCCCACTTTCCCCTGTTGGGTCAATCCATTTGCCCCAGTGTGTGTTTCCATTCAGATCCAAAGATCCTTCCTCCAAACTCCTGAAGCGTTAGTCCGATCTGATCGCTTCATTCTGTCGGCCGGAAAGGTTCAAGTTTTTTTTGACTTGTTCCCGAGCAGGGAGAAGGTCCTGAGTATGGGGTAAATGTGGTGTTGGTATCACTGAATAATGGTTTTTGTATTGAATGTTTGTCTCGTTTTGGGGTATCCTTTGTGGCCGCTCCCGCTAGCCGGACCGTCCTGTTTTTGACATTCGAGATGAATGGATCAGCCTCATGACCGGATGGTAGGGGGCTTTATACTGTATTGTGTTTATTTTGAACAAATGTTCGAGACCAGTAGTGATTTTGGAGAGGTGGCCGAGTGGTCGAAGGCGTCCGCCTGCTAAGCGGATGTGGGGCTAAAAACTCCACCGAGGGTTCGAATCCCTCCCTCTCCGCCATATAAGGATTTTCTTGTATTCCTTCCAAAACACCCTCCTCTAAAAATTGACTTTTTGGAACAATTTTGGAACACTGAGCCTCGAAGAATGCATTCACTTCAGGGAGGTGCTTCAGTGGCTACGATCGACAAACGAGGCGATCTGCAATGGCGAGCCCAGATCCGGCGTAAGGGCTACCCTGTTCAGAGAAAGACATTCAATTCCCGGGCGGAGGCGGAAGCCTGGGCCGCCGTGGTTGAATCGGAAATGGCCCGGGGTGTCTTTGTCTCCCGGTTCGAATCGGAATCAACCACGCTCAAAGATGCGCTGGACCGCTATAAACAGGAAATACTTCCGACGAAGAAGAGTCAGGTTTCTGTCCTGTCGCAGATCCGACTCCTTTCGGACCGCCTCGGGCGATATTCCCTTGCCTCTATCACTCCGACCCTTATTGCCAAATATCGAGATGAACGGGGAAAAGAGGTCGGACCCCAATCCGTCAAACATGACCTATCCCTCCTCTCCCGTCTGTTCAACGTGGCCATCAAGGAATGGGGAATCGCTCTTCCCATGGGAAACCCCGTGCGGCAGATCCGGATGCCCAGATTGCCATCAGGCCGGGAGCGAAGGGTTTCTTCCGGAGAAATGGAAAAGGTCGCCACAGTCTCCGGATCGGGAGAGTTTGGAGATCTGCTCCGGTTTACTGTAGAAACCGGCATGAGACGGGGAGAGATTGCCTCCATGCGGTGGGAACATCTGGACCTCAAAAAACGAATTCTCCGGATCCCAGAGACGAAGAACGGCACACCAAGAACTGTTCCATTGTCCCAGGAGGCGGTCCGGATCCTCTCAGATCTTCCCCGGCGGCTTGATGGTTCTGTATGGAGTTTCTCTCCCAATTGGCTTTCCCATATCTTTGCCGATTCTTGCAAGAAGGCCGGGATCGAGGATCTTCATTTTCACGATCTCCGGCACGAGGCTACCAGTCGGTTCTTTGAGAAGGGCCTGAATCCAATGCAGGTGGCTGCGATTACCGGGCATAAGACCTTGCAGATGCTCAAGCGCTATACCCACTTGAAGGCCGAGGATCTGGCGCAGTTGCTGAATTGAAGGGATTATACTGGGCATGAGCAAACACCAGAAATTGTTTGATTTGATCAAGAACAATCTGCTCCACGTGCGCTTCGAAGAAGATTCTCAGACAGCTCTTGGAATTGGGTTTGAGAAAAAAGGGGAAAAGGTTCCCATGTCGTTTTTGGTAGAAGTGATACACAGGATATTTTGAATTTTCAAGAGAAGGATGGGGATGTTCCCATATGTCAAGCCACCCCTGGAATGCTTCCCGGTTGCTCCATGCCTTGCAGGATCAAAAACTTAGGACGAATTTTTCTCCTGCGCAGACGACCGCTCCCGAGCGCAAGACAAACAAGAATCCTATTCCGCCAGACGATAACGAACTTCACGACCGGCGAATCGGGGAATAAAAGCGGCAATATCCCATCGGGCTCACGGGACCTTCGACGACTTCACAGAGCCCCATCATCCCCATCATTTTGCCTTTCATTCCTTCCATTGGCATTCCCTGCATCATTTGGCC